>CBESZZ010000073.1:0-10467 GCA_965534055.1 uncultured bacterium
GCCGCGAAACACGCGCGACAGAAGCCGAGGTGCTGACGAGTCGACTCATCGACCGCACCCTCCGGTCATTGTTTCCCGTGTGGTTCCGGGTCGAAACGCAGGTTTTGGTGACCGTGCTCTCGGCGAATCCAGACTCCGACCTGACGTCGCTTGCGCTGCTCGGCGCGACCGCGGCGGTTCACCTGAGTTCCCTTCCAGCGGCCGGCCCAGCGGCCGGAGTGCGGTGTGCAATGGTCGACGGTTCGCTCGTCGCTCTGCCAACCGAACGGCAGCGCAATGAGGCGGACCTGCAGGTGATTGTCAGCGCAGGCCCGAAAGGGATCGTCATGGTCGAAGCTGCGGGCCAAGAAGTGAACGAAACCGTGTGCGTCGACGCGCTGCGCCAGAGCGTCGGTGTTCTCGAAAAATTCCAGGCCGCGTTTACCGCGCTGCGTGAACAGGTCGGCAAGCCAAAGCAAGCCTCGCCCCCCATCAACGAGAACGAAGGAGCCGACACCGCGGCTGCGATGCCGGCATCGATGCAGCCGGCACTCGATGAAGCCCTAGCGATTCCGGTGAAGCAAACGCGGCACGACGCTCTCCGCGAACTGGAAGCAGCATTCGCCGCCGACGCCGAGGATGCCGACGCTGCTCGAAAGCAGTTTTCGGCTTGGCGCGGTGCACGGCAGCGCGAGCGAATCTTGTCCGGCGGCCCCCGACTGGATGGCCGCGGACCAGACGAGATCCGACCGATCTGGAGCGAGGTTGGCTGGCTGCCGCGTGCGCACGGTTCAGCGATCTTTACGCGCGGCGAAACCCAAGCCCTGGTCACGGTGACCTTGGGGAGCGACGGCGACGCGCAGCGGATTGAGTCGCTCCACGGTTTGAACGACGAACGCTTCCTTCTGCACTACGCGTTCCCGCCCTACAGCGTGGGCGAAGCCAAGCCGATGCGTGGCCCAGGTCGACGCGAGATCGGGCACGGCCACCTGGCGCGGCGCGGCCTACTCCCCGTGCTTCCCGACGCGGACAACTACCCGTTCACCCTCCGCGTCGAGTCCGAGATCAGCGAAAGCAATGGTTCGTCGTCGATGGCCACGGTGTGTGGCGCCAGCCTGGCCATGATGCACGCCGGCGTCCCCATCGCCCGCCCCGTGGCCGGAATTGCGATGGGCCTCGTAGCAGATGGCGACCGCGCAGTGGTGCTGTCAGACATCCTGGGCGACGAGGACCATTTGGGCGACATGGACTTCAAGGTCGTCGGCACCGAGCAAGGCGTGACCGCGCTGCAATTGGACAACAAGCTGGGCGGTCTGCCCTTTGAGTTGCTGAACACAGCACTCGACCAAGCGCGTCGCGGCAGACTCCACCTACTGCGTGAAATGGCGTCGACTCTGGCAAAGCCGTTGGCTGAGCCTTCGGACCACGTGCCTCGGATTCAACGCATGGCGATCATGCCCGGCGCGACTGGTGCGTTGATCGGGACACGCGGTGCAAACATCAAGGCGATCACCGAGCGAACAGGAGCGCGCGTGTCCGTGCAGGACGACGGCACCGTGACCATCTTCGCCGACGGGCCCGACGCCGCCCGCGCCGCGCGACGCGAAGTGATGGAACAAGCCGGAGTCCTGAAGAAAGGGCAGTGCTACAAGGGCACCGTGACCGGCGTGAAAGACTTCGGCATCTTCGTGCGCGTGGGCCAAGCACACGAAGGACTGGTACCGATGCGCGAACTGCCAGACGCCCACCGCGACCGCCCCGAGACCCACTACCGACCAGACACCGCGGTCGTGGTCTTTGTGGTTGGTGCCGACGAACGCGGTCGCCTCCAGCTCTCGATCCGCCGTGCCGAAGGCGTGAAGCTCTAGCGGGCTACTGCCTCCGGGCCCGAGTCGTCGTTACGGCGCGCCCCAGACCAGCGACGTGGGTTCGACCGCACGGACGCGATCCACGTGCTTCGTCGCAAGCAATGCGTACTCGTGCCGTCCCGCGCCGGGCTGACGCACGACCCACAGGCCGCCTTCCTGCAGCTGCCGCTGTTCTTGCGGACCGGCTTCGACGTACGGAAGGAAACCCTCCGAGTCTTCGAAGTAAAACCGCATCCTGCCACCGCTGGCCTTGCGGGCTTCGACTCGAAGCAGCTCAAGCACCGCCGCGTGTTCAGCAGCCTGTTCCCGCGCTTGTTGCCGCCCAGCTTCGCGGTCGCGATCAGCCTGCCGGGTCGCATCGCGTTGCGCGCGCAGCGCATCTTCATGGGCAGCCTTCGCCTGCTCCGCGGCTTCGGGATCAGCGTTGCTGCGTTCCACCCGAGCTTCGTGGGCCAAACGCTTCGAGTCTTTCTTGGACAGCAGCTTGGCCTTGCGCAATTGATCGCCGAGATCACCCATGGGCAACGAGCCTACAAGGTCTTGCCGATTGGGTCACCCGGCCCGTGATGGGGAGCAAACAATCCGACGGGCGCACCTCAGTCGATGTCGCCGAGGAACCGCACAGCGAATCCAAGTTTGCCGTCGCCCATGTTCTCGACCCGAATCAACTCACCGGCCACGGGCTGCTCTGAGCCTTCGAGGTACACGTTGACGTGCAGCTTGGCGTCCGCGACGAAGTAGACGCCCTGGGCTGAGATGTTCCGCTCCACGCCTTCCACGTTCTGAGCAGCCACGGCAACGCGAACGCTGTCGTTGGTTTCCAGACGCGGAGTGCGCCGGCGACTATCTTCAGTCGAGGCACCCAGGTCATTCGTGGCGTTTGGTTCCTTGGCTTCCATATTCAGCTCTTCTGACTCTTCGGTGACATCGTCCACATCACCGGCCAGACTTGACCCAACTGCACTCTCTCCACGCCGCGACTTTGCCGACGAACCCAATAGACCCCGCCCGAACCGCCTCAGAAGCCGACACTCCGTACGTTCGTGAGCCTGGCTATGCCCTGCGCTATCGGGATGCTCGGTTCAGCACCGGCAGCGGCAAAGGGACCCATCGACGCGAAGTGCGCGCTTTGGAGCGCCTGCTGAGCCACACGGCGTTGAGCGAGTTCCCAGAGACCGCAACCCAGGGGAAACCCTGGCTGGACCTGCCCGCTGGCGCGGGTCGGCTGAGCTCTTTGTTGGGGCCAACCGTCGTGCTGGCCGACCGCGATCCGGCCATGGTGCGCGCGAGTTTGGACGCACCCCATCAGCCCGCAACAGCCCGACAGGTCGCAGCCTCCGGCGCCCAACTGCCGTTCGCCGACGACAGCTTTGCGGGATGCCTTTGCGCACGTCTGATGCAACACATCCCGCACGCGTCGGAACGCGTTGCCGTGCTCAGCGAGCTACGTCGCGTCACCAACGGTCCATTGCTGGTGTCATTCTTCGATGCGCACAGCTTACAACACCTCCGCCGCCGCGCGTCTCGCCTGGTTGGCAAACGCCGCAGTGGACGCACCGCCGTCAGTCGCGGCAGATTCGCGGGCGACCTGCAGAACGCTGGCTGGCACCCCACCGCTTTCGCCGCACTGCGTCGCGGATTCTCCGAACAGACATTCGTCCTCGCGGTGTGATGCATCACAAACCTGCGCCATGAAGATCCTGGAGATTGATACGTCGGGTCGAGGCCTCGTGGAATTCACGTCCGCGGTCACGGCGCTGGTACGGCAGGCTCCGCGACCGGACGGTCTGTGCACCCTGTTCGTGCGTCACACGTCTGCAAGCTTGGTCATCCAAGAGAACGCAGACCCATCCGCCGCGCGCGACCTCGAAGCTTGGTTCGCGCGTTTGGTGCCAGAGCACGATCCGCTGTTCACGCACACGACGGAAGGGCCGGATGACATGCCATCGCACGTTCGCGCAGCGCTCACCGCGACATCGCTGTCAATCCCGTTCGCCAACCGGACGCTTGCGCTAGGAATGTGGCAAGGGATCTATCTGTTTGAGCATCGCCGCGCTCCGCACCATCGCGAAGTTGCGGTTCACTTGAGTTGAGCGTTGATCCAGGCAAGCCATTGGTCGCGCGTCGCGCGAAGCACAAAGGGCCAGGGCTGCGGCGCACCCGGAAGCATTGTGACGTGCGGACCGGCTTCACCTTCCGCCGCAGCCTTGCCGGCCATTGCAACCAAATTGAGCAACGTCTGGTTGGCCGCACTACCTTCCATGGCGATCCCCAGCACACGGGCAGCACGGGGCCCTCGCCACTGCCGTGGCTGCAGGAGACAGCCCCCAGACAAGACCAGTGCGAGGGTCGGCGGCATCGCTTGCGTCGCGGGAACAGAGTCCGCATCGGCGGCTTGCGCCAGCTGACGCCCATGGATCAGACTCGTCACGGCAGCACCGTCACGCGCCCCCACCCACACCACATGCTGCACGTCCCTACCAAATCGACTCCGGAGGGTTTGTGCCAGCCATGCGGCGGCGTAAGTCGCTCCTGGAACGAACGCCTTGAGCCGCCCCGGAGCCTCCATCACCGCTACGCAGAGGGCATCCGTGCCGGCAAGTCCGTCGGGTGATGCGCTTGGGGGATGCAGATGGATCGCTGTTGCCAATGGATCCACCGTCCGCGGTGATTCTGGGCGATCGCCGATGACATCGAACGCCGCACTTCCGGGCACCACGATCACCAGTGTGGTTGGCACCATGGCTCCAACAGCGGACCGCTCTCCATCAGATCGCCGAGCATCTGACAGTTGAGCCATCGATGCATCGGTTGGTAGCCTCAGCGCGACTCGCAGGTATTCGTCGGGGCCATCCGTCGTTGCGGACACTGGTGCCCCAATCGTCATCCAGCCGTCGATGCCGTCCCAAGCGAATCGCTCTTCCTGCACGTTGTCGATCATGCGCTTCAGACGCGTGAGAGCTTCAACCGGGTCGCGGTGCGGAAGCGGTGGTTCACCGGCATAGGCCTCCCCCGTTTGCGCCAATGCACTGACCAGCGCTGCGCGATCCACGGGCGACGCGGTCTCAACCAAGCCCTTGGCCTGAGCGAACAATCCCTCTGCACGTTGCTGGTAGCCACGCGTGACAAGAAACCGTCCCGTGGCCCACGTGGGTTCGCTCAAGACGCGCCACGCGGCCGGGTCGAGAGTCGATTCTGGTGGGCGTCCGCCGTTCGGGTCGACGGGACTCGGCGGCGCGTCTGCTTTGAACACCGCGCGCAGCTGCCAGGTGTACGCGCCGTCTTCCCACGCGGTGGTCGGCACCGTGAAACGGGGTAGGAACCGAAGCAGATCGTCGGACGACACGCCCGTTTCGATCACCTGCCGGAAGAGCGGGTCGACTGTCGCCTCAGTCGCTGAATTGCTGGGTTCGCGATCCGCAGCAAACACCTCGAGGATCAACGCAGCGAGCGGCTCGAGGTCGGGCCTGAGGGAAGCCAAGCCAGCGCTCACGTGGTACTCCCGACAGATCTCCAACGTGGACTCTGGGTCGACGACTTCCGGGACGGAATACCCGTGCAACACCAGCCGGGTCGCGAGACGACCGATCGCATCATTCTCGGGCGCCACGGCATCGGGTTGCGTCGCGCTTGGCTCTACCGCGTCTGGCGTAGACTTGCTCGAGGCAGAGTTCGCTTCCAACGCGGCGAACGCTGCAACGATCGGCGTGAAGATTCGTCCGCGCGTGGGTGCGGCAAACGCAGCTTCGATCGCAGCTGCGGTTCTGGCATCGGCGCCCTGGGTCTTGGTCCACAGGACTTCCCGCAGACTCTGCAGGTGGGCGAACCGCCAACGATCACGCTTGAGTGGTCCTTGAGCGACGACTCCCGCCGCAAACCAAACCGCGATGGCAACGCAAGCAACGCCGCGTCGGGCCGGACGCAACCGCCGCAACGGCGAGGGTGGCAACCCGAAGCGGCGGCGAATCAAGATCGGTTCAACGGGCATGGACCTCAGTATCGCGGATACGAACTGGAGTCACCACGCTCCCCGCCTGATCTGATCACTTCGCTTCAGCGAACGTTCAAGATCTTGTGTAGTTGCACCATCACGCGCGCATCAAATCCCGCGGCGATGGCGGCCTCCAGATACCCATCCAACGCCTCTGCGGAGAGGGTCTCTTGCACTTCGTGGGCAGGGCTGACCGGTTGCAAGATCAGCAGGATCTCGCTTCGGAACGGCGCGAGCAGCTGCAGCATGCACGCGAAGGACTCCATGCCGCAGGCCGGAGTCAGCACGACCTTCACGTCTACCGTGCGCTTGGCGGCCACCGCAGCCTGGATGCACGCGACATGCGCTTCGCCGTGATCGGCTCCGTCCGCCAACGTCTCTGGGAGTTTGAAGTCAGCGCTAACATGGTCCAGGTAGGTCAACGCGGCGGTAAGCGCTTCCGGATGCAGGGCTGCGGTCTCGAGGTGGACGGCTCGCCCTCGCGCCACCAGCGCGCGCGCGAACTTCACGACGAACTCGCGATGCACCAGGGGTTCACCACCAGTCAGGGTGACGGCGTCCGGCGCGTCGAACGTGCGCACGACGAGATCCGCTGCGGCTTCTGCGTCGATCGGGTTGCGCACCTGTTCAGGCAATCGCTGTTCGGTCGCCGGAGCCGCCGCAGGGTAGACCGGAAACGTGGATGCGGCCTGGTAACTGTTGGTCGTGTCGCAGTAGAGACAGCGGATCGGGCATGTGGCGGTGCGCACGAACACCATGCGCTGCCCGGTGCATCGTCCCTCGCCTTGGATGGACCGGAACACCTCCACCAACGGAGCGCGCGCAGTGCGCTCCAAGGCCCGGGCCGCACCCTCGGTCACTTCCGGAACCGCGCGGCGAGCGCGTTGAGCTCTTCGATGCCTCGTTCGAGCGTTTCGTCTGATGCCGCAAACGAGAGTCGAAAGTGCGTCGCGGCACCGGAAAACGCGCTCCCTGGCACGATCAGCAGCTTGCGTTCAAGGGCCGCTTCGATGAACTCCGCAGACTCGACGCCAGGCGGGATCCGCGGGAATGCGTAGAAGGATCCTTCGGGTGGCACCAGGTCGAAGGCCGGATCAAGCCCCTCCACCAAACGGTCGCGCTTCTTCGCGTAGGTTTCGACGTAGGGCTGCATGTCGATGTCGAACGCGGCTTCGAGCACGGCGTGCTGGAAAGGCGCTGGTGCGCAGACAAAGGTGAATTGCTGCAGCGTCTTCATGGCGTCCAGCAACTCCGCAGGACCGGTCGCATAACCCATGCGCCAACCGGGCACGCCGTAGGTCTTGCTGAATCCGCCCAGCTGCAGAACGCGCTTGCCCGTCGAGATCGGCGAGGCGTAGTCGTCGACGTAGAGGAAGCCGTCGTAGATCTCGTCGCTCACCACGAACGCGCGAGGGCTGGCATCCGCGATTGCCGTCAGCCCCTCAATCTCACTGCGCGTCAGCACACCTCCGGTGGGATTGCTTGGTGAGTTGATGAACAAGATCTTCGTGCGCTCGGTGACTTTGCTGCGCACCTCATCGAAGTCGGGTGAGAACCGGTGTTCGCCGCCCGCGCGCGGGTAGAGGTCGTAGGTGGTGATCTTTGCGCCGCACAGCTCCGCGAGCACTCGATACATCGTGAAGTGCGGATCGGGCAGCAGCACTTCATCGCCTTCGTCAAGCATCGCCATGAAGGCGAGCAGGATCCCGCCGGACACGCCGGAAGTGATGAAGCACGAGTCCGGGCGCACGCCGTGCTGCCCCTCGATGTTGGTCAACAACCGCTCGTTGAGAGCGGTGAGACCCTGGGTCATCGTGTAGCGGTTGTGCCCGGCACGAAGTGCCGCGCAAGCCGCATCGATCAACGCCGGAGGCGGATCGAAGTGGGCCTGACCAATCGAAAGATTGATCGGGTCTTCGAGCGTAGCCATGAGCTCGAAGATGCGTCGAATGCCGCTTGGCTCGACGCGCCGCATTCGGTCAGCGAGAACCATGAGCAAGAGGCCCGGGACGAGGCGGCGCCATCGGCACCGCCGTGCTCCGAATTACTTCTTCTTCTCCTCGGAGTCTGATCCTGCCTTCGCGGCGGCCTCAGCCTTCATCTGCTTCTTCGTCTTGACCTTGAAGGCGGTACGAACTTTAGGCAGCCCGGTGACACCGTCCTCCGCGGACCAACGTCCCTCCTTCTTGAGGGCGAGGATGCGCTCGACGCGCGTCCACACGTTGCGGTTGCCGGTCTTAGTTGCGGAAAGCTGAAGGCTGGGATGAAGCGACATGATTCTGATTCGTTGCGGGACGAGGCCGCTTAGCGCGACTCGGCGGGCCAACCCTCGTGGGCCCGGACGCGGTCAAACTGGTCCTTGTCCAGGCTGGGGGGCGGCGACTCTACGGCCACCAGGCGGGCGCGCAAGTCATCGTTGGAAACCCCGGACTGCGGATAGACCACCACCATCCAGACACTATCGCCAGAATCCGCCCAGGTATGGAAGATTCGAGCGGTGGAAAAGCCCTTGGCGCGCAGCCATTGGGCCTGGCTAGCCGCGCGGTCGCGGCCTTCCGGGGTGGGTGGATAAGGCACCAGCCAGAAGCTCCAGTCGGCCAGGACCGCGGTTTCTTCCACGGGCGAGAGGGCCGCGCTGCCAAACCGGTCCGGCTGGGCACCGATCGGGCCGGGAACCTGGCCTGCCGGCACCTGGCCTCCTCCGTTGGAGACGTTCGTGCCAGAGCTGGCGTTGAGATCGCCTTTCGCCGCGGCGGCCGGCCCGCCAAGCGAGTAGCCGATCAGCACGCCCAGGGCCAGGCAGCCCAACGCGGTGCCGAGGAGGCGCATACGCCAATCCACGGTGTCGGGAGCCGGCTCGCGACGGGCGCCCGCCACGGCTCGGCTCACGCGTGAAGCCAGGCCTTTCGCCCGGCCGCCCCACGCTTCAACCCACGTCTCGTCAGCTGCCGCAGCGCGGGAGCGGGTGTTGCGACCCGTGCCACCCTTGGGCTTACGCACAGACTTGCCGCGACCCGAGGACGCTTTGCCCTGGCCTCGCGACTTGGTTTGGCCGCCGCCGCCGCGACTGCCAGCCTCCGCCTTTGCGCCGCGGTGTCCGAGAAGTTGGTAGAGGTCCTTGCTCTTGCGCGCCATCGTGACTCCCGTCGACCTAATGCCGACCGCCGTCGCGTAGGCACACGCCGCCCGAGGGCACACGCTGCTTGCGGACGAATTCTGACCGTGAACGCCGCCTGTGGGGAACGAAACCACTCATTCCGGGCGACCAAAGAAGGGTAGCGAACGGGCGACGTGGACTCCAGCGCCAATGCACCAAGCTTGCTTGCCGAGTCAAAAACGCTGGGAGAGGCGGCCTCCTACCCGCCATCGTCTCCCGTCGCAGCGGAACCACGCCCGACCTCCGGCTTGGCCCCGCCCCCATCAGGCTCGTCCCCAACTTCCGGTACGGAGGTGTTCGGCACCCGGCCCGCAGCCTCAACGAACCTTCGCAGCCGGTCCATCTCCGCGGGTTCTGCACCCGTGCGTTCCTCGCTGAGCCAAGCGTTTGCAACGCTTCGCGCCAGTGCGCGCTGGCCCGTGCCAAACAACGCCCGCACCCGGGCAAGAACCACACCGGTGCGATCAATCTCGCTGTCTTGCAGTCCGTAGAACGCGCGCGCCAAGCGATCCGCCGCGTCCGCGAGATCACCTCCCGGACGCTCCAACTCCACCACCGCCCGCAGGTACTCAGCCCAAACGCGCTCGGGCAACAACTGCAGGCACCGATCGAAGCGCACAGCCGCCTCGTCGAACTTGCGAGCTTTCAGCGCCACCACGCCTAGCTGTTCGGATTGACGCCAAGCGTTGTTCAAGGTGTTGGCCACGGCAACCGTGGGTTGGTCGCTGGTGGCGAGCGCCATGAAACGCACAAAGTCGTCGAGCCCCGCTTCGCGAATCTCTGGCGAAACGTCGACGACCAAACGTCGCACGTAGCCACGATCCCGGTAGCACTCCGCCAGCGCGTGCTGCGATTCACGGTCTTCGGGAAACTCAGCAAGCACGCGTTCGAGGTTTTCGATGGCAACGTTCCAGTCGCGCCGATCCTTGGCGACTCGCCCGACGACCAACGCGACCTTCTTCTGGTTGGGGTCGAGACTTCGCGCGCGTTCCGCCAACGCCAAGAGATCCTCAGCCCGACTATCCGGATCGTTGAGGCGCTGAATCGCCGCGCTGACCAGCAGGTTGGCAAGGATCCGCGCTGCACTGACGTCTTGCGGTCGTTCGCGCAGGTACGCTTCCAGGTGGCTCCGCGCGTCCTGGCTGTTGCCTTGGCTGACGAGCGAAAGCGCGAGCAGTTGACGCAGCGAAGGATCCTTCACTCCTTCCGCCAAACCCTGACGCGCAAACCCCTCAGCCGTCGACGCCGCACCTAGGTTCAGGCAAGCGGTCGCAGCGATGACGTAGGGCTCGGGGCGCAACGGTTGCGCAGCGATGGCGCGTCGCAGTTCGCCAAGGGCTCGTGTGACCTGACCGCGGCTGATCTCCCATTGACCGGAAGCCAGCAGCGCTTCGAAGTGCAGTGGATCTCGAGCCAATACATCGTCGATCAACACGCGGGCCTTGGCGTAGTGCTCCTCGTCGAACGGTAGT
>CBESZZ010000074.1:0-10449 GCA_965534055.1 uncultured bacterium
GGCGTCCAGGCTCAACGGTTGGACGGCAACCTGGGTCAGACCACGCACGATGCGATCCGCCGTTTCGCCGGTGAGCGGCACGAGGTTCTCGCCCTCTTGCCGCAAGACCACGATCTCTTGAACGGTGCGGCCTTGCACCGCTTCCAAATCGCTCGTTCCCGGGTCTTGAGCCGTCAGCTTCGCACCGCCCGCTGCAACTGCGGCCGCGCACGCCAAGCCCAACCCCAGAACTCGGCCTGCGCGAGGGGCATGGGTGGCGCCGTTTGGTGTCAGTTGCAGGGCCGTGAGCAGCAAATCAGTGGATCGGTTCGGCGCGACGCGTGAAGTTTTCAAACCGCATGAAGTTCCGGAAGAAGCGCAGGTTGACGGTTCCCGTTGGGCCGTTTCTTTGCTTGGCGATGATGATCTGCGCCAGGCCTGCGTTTTCCTCGGTGGGTTTGAAGTACTCCTCACGGTGCAGGAGCATGATGACATCAGCATCCTGTTCGATCGCCCCGGACTCGCGCAAGTCACTCATCCGCGGTTTGTGGTCATCGCGGTTTTCCACGTCCCGGTTGAGCTGGGATAGCGCGAGCACCGGCACGTTGAGTTCGCGAGCCAACCCCTTCAGGCCCCGGGAGATCGTCGAAATTTCCTGCTGCCGGCTCTCCACCCGCCCGCCGACTGTCATCAGCTGTAGGTAGTCGATGACGACCATGGAGATGTTGTGCTTCTGCTTGAGCCGCCGGCACTTCGCTCGCAGCGCCGAAATGGTCAGGCCCGCCGAATCGTCCACGAAGATCGGCGCTTCGTAGAGTGTTTCGGCTTCCTCCTGAAGCCTTCGGTACTGCTCATCCGTGATGCGGCCCTTACGCATCGCCTGGCCGTCGATCTGCGCGCGGCAGCACAGCATGTTCTGGATCACCTGCTGAGACGACATTTCCAGGCTGAACAGCGCCGCACCGTTCTTCTCCTTGCCGGTGGCCACGCGCTCCACGAGGTTGAGCGCAAAGGACGTCTTACCCATGGATGGACGCGCGGCGATGATGATGAGTTCACCGCCCTGCAACCCGCCCATCATGTCGTCGAGGTCGTAGTAGTCGGTGCCCAGTCCGGTGAGGCGGCCTTGGCGCTCGCGCAGGTTGTCGATGTTCTCGAACGTCGATGCGAGGATCTCCGCGATCGACGATGCGTCCCCCGACTTGTCCATTCCCGCGATCTCGAAGATGCGCCGTTCGGCCTCATCGAGCAGGTCCTTCGCCTCCATCGAGTTCTCGTAGGCAAGCCGCGAGACGTCGAGGCACGTTTCCAGCAGTTGTCGCTGGATCGCCTTCTGACGGATGATTTCGGCGTGGTATGCGATCCCCGCCGCGGAGACCACGGACTCCATGAGATCGAGCAGCTCTTCGCGCCCGCCGGACTCATCCAGGGCGCCGTCCTTGGCGAGCTGCTCCCCAACACTCACCACGTCGGCATGGGCATGCCGATCGTAGACGGTGCGGATCGCGCCGAAGATCAGCTGATGCTTCGGCAGGTAGAAGTCTTCGGCCTTCAGGTGCGCGACGTCGATCATCGCGTCCGCGTGCAGCAACAGCGCACCGAGGACCGAGCGCTCGGCGTCCAGGTTCTGAGGCACGCCACGTTCGGTGAACGCGCGTTCTTCGGATTCGACCAAAGCATCCCCTCCCAGGGATCACGCCGCATGCCGAACGATTCCGCCCCGCCGGCCCAAGGGGACCAAAGGGTGTCATGATCGATCTGCGAACAGGAGAGACAACCAACGCACGGTGCGCATCGAAGACCTTGACCGATCAACAGCACCGCTCCACAGCGACTCAAAGCAGCGACTCAAAGCAGCGCTTGCCGCACGCTCGAAACGCCGTCGGACCAGTCTTCAACAAATCCCGCCCGCTGCCAACCACCATCACCGCGCCGGGCCATGTGCCATCTGGAAGCCCGTGTGGACTCCCTGTGGAACCATCACCCCAACAGTCGGCCTACCCTTGGGTTGAGACCGGCGCAGCGATCTGGGAGGACGCGGGAAATGCGCTCCCGAATTCCGCGGTTGTCGGCCAACGCGGGCGAACCCCTGCCCGGAACGGTCCATTCGACTCTAAGATCCGAAGCCGTGACCTGTTCGAACTTGCCGGCTGATCTCCTGCGCTCCGCGCCACAATTTGGCGCCTGCGATCCCTTCGCTGCCGATCGACCTATCGCTGCCGAAAGGCCCCTCGCGGCCGATCGACCGAACGTCCGGCAGTCTGCGACCCAAGGCGGCCGGCTCGGCCGAGGACTCGCACGGTGGCTCGGCCGGTCGATTCCAACCGTCGCGCTTGCTTTCCTCGCCCCATGTGCCCCAGCGCAAACTCCAGGATCGACAGCGGAACCCGCCACGGCCGCGGCGACGACGTCGGCATCACCAGAGCCCTCGTCACCCCCCATGTTGCTACGGGCAGCGCGGGTGCTGCCGATGGTCGGGCCGGCGTGGATCCCCGGCGAAGTACTGGTCGAGGACGGCAAGATTCTCGCCGTCGGCCGAAACCTCGAACTGCCCCCGGGCACCACCGTGCGGGAGTTCCCCGACGGAGTCCTGGTGCCGGGATTCGTCGAGCTGCACTGCCACGTCGGCGTTTCGTCTGGTGGGGACATCAACGACATGGTCCTGCCCCACAACATGGACATGCGGACGCTCGACATCGTTCGCCGCGACACGCCCGAGCTGCAACTCGCCGTGGAGAGCGGTGTCACGACGGCACTGGTGATCCCAGGTTCGGGTTCAACCATCGGCGGTTTGGGCACCGTTCTAAAAACCTGGGGCCCAGACAACCGAGAGTTTGACGAGCGACTGATTCGCTACCCGGGAGCGATGAAGATTGCGCTGCACGCCCGCGGCGGCAACCCCGCCCGCCGCGCCGGCGACCTCGGCAGCACACGCCTTGGACTGCACTGGATGCTGAAAGTCGTGCTGCGTGAAGCGAAGGACTACCACGAAGCTTGGCTCGCGTTCGAAGCTGGCCGCGCACCTCGCCCCGAAGAGAACCTCCGCCTGGAGCCGCTGCGCGGATTGTTCAAGCGCGAGTACCCGGTGATCCTGCACGCCTACGGAACCAACGACACCATGTCCGCGATTCGGATCTTGGTGTGGGAACTCGATGTCCCGGTCGTGATCTCCCACGGGGTCTACGACAGCTTCTTGGTGCGCGACACATTGTCCGCCGTCGGCGTCCCAATGAACCTCGGGCCGCGACAGTTCGAATTCCATGAAGGCGCGTTCATCGGCAACGCCGCACAGCTCGACGCCGCCGGTGTGCAGGTTTCGATCTGCACGGACGCGCCCGTCGTGGCTCAGGATCAGCTGCCGCTGCAGGCGGCCATGGCGGTGCGGCTTGGACTACCGATGGAAGCCGCGTTGCGCGGACTGACCATCGAACCAGCCAAGGCGATCGGGATCGCGGATCGCGTCGGCAGCTTGGAGCCGGGCAAGGACGCGGACGTCGCGGTCTTCCTCGGCGACCCGCTCGATCCACGCTTTGGGCCCGTGTTTGTCATGGTGGACGGCGTCGAAGTCCCGCTGTCCGGACGGTAAGTCCGCACCGCGGCTAGGTCGTCCGCCCGCGCGAAACCAAGTAGACCACCGCGCCGACTGCCGCGATGCCCAGCCCGGCCAAAGACGGCACGGGGTAGCGCCACATCGAGCCCACCGTGACTGCGAGTGCGCAACAGATGAACGCCCCCGCTGCAAGCCGACCGAACAAGCCAAGCCGCTCAATCACGCGGAAGCACGCCAGTCCACACATCGCGAAGAACAGCCAGTCGACGAACACCACGCTGTGCAGCAAGAAGTCATAGGCCGTCGAAACGCCGCCATCGGCATCACCAAACAACCACACCGCCGCGTGCACGCCGACCAACAGCGTGACGCCCCAAAGCCCTTGCACCCAAACGGCGAGCACCGGCACCTGGCGCGTAGCGTGAAGTTCTCCGGCACCGCGCAGGAAGAGGCCCTCGCGCGCCATGGTGTGCAACACCCACGGCGGTGCCATGCAGATGGTGTTCATGATGCCCGCACAAGAGATCACCACCGCAGCCGACAAAAGTCGGCCCGCAAGCGAGGCCCACTCCGTGTTCGCCAAAGCCGTCGTCGCAGCATCCGCTGCGATCGCACTGGAGCTTGCTGCTCCCTCCAATCCAAGGATCTCTAGGTAGGACCAGTTGACGGTGATGTACGCCGCGGCGACGACAACCACACCAAAGAACAGCCCGATTGGCACGTCGCGCTCGGGTCGTTTCGCCGCACCGGCGAGGAACGAGCCCTGCTGCCAACCGCCGAAACTGAACAGCACGGGCAACATGGCAGCGGCCAAGATCGCGAAGAGACCAGCGCTTTCCGTCGGTTCGCCCGGCACCGGCGCAGGTTGCACGATGTCTAGGACGACGGCTTCGCGTGGCACGAACGCCAGGGCGACCACGCCGCAGATCGCCAGCGTCTTCAGCAACGTCAACGTGTTCTGCGTGCGCTTGCCCGCGCGCAGGCCGAACGCGTTCAGCGCGGTGAAGAGCAAGCTCGCCACGACCGCGACCACGAGATGTCCAGTCGGGCCAAACCGCGGCGCGCCAAACACGGCTTCGTCGAGGTAACTAGCCATGACGATGCCGATGATTCCGAGCGCACCTGCTTGAATGACAAGCCAGTTACACCAGCCGTACAGGAACGCCGGAAACTTGCCGAAGGCGCGGTGAATGTAGCGAAACGTTCCGCCGTGGCCGGGCATCGATCGAGACAGCAGCGCGAACACGATGCCGCCCAGGATCGCCATCGCCCCGCCGACGCACCAGGCCAAGATCATCTGGCCAGGCGTTTCCACCACGCGCGCAACTTGGGCTGGCGTGAAGAAAATGCCCACGCCGATGATCCCGCCGACGACGACGCAGCCAATGTCGAATGCGTTGAGAGTGGGTTTGGAAGGGGTCGATTCAGTCACAGCGATTCCTCCAGGTCCACCACCGTCTCCGCCGTTCGAAGCTTGAGATCACAGCGTAAGACGCGGACTCCCGCCCGGTCGAGCAGCCAAAGGCGGCCGGCCTCGTCCGTGGCGAGAGCCACCGGGTCGTCGAGCAGGCTGAGCAGGCTTCGGGGCAGCTCAAGCCGCTCGCCGTTGCTCGAGAACATCACGAGGCCCGGGCGATCGCCATCGTCCAACACGACCACCCGGTCAGCATCACCCAGCCGCACGACAGCGATATTGACTGGACGTGACACTTCCGTCGAGCGCAGCCCAGCGTCGGTGCCGAACTCATTGACGAAGGCCCCGGACAACCGGAAGCGCTGGATGCAGCCTCGGAGCGTGTCGGCCACGAATACCCCTTCCTTGCCAACCCACACGCCCCTTGGGGCTCCGTATTCGGCTTCCGAATCGCCGCGGGACGGGTAGGTGCCTTCCAGCGCACCATCGACGTGAAACCGCTGCAGGCCGCGGCGGCGTCGGCGCTCCCCGCACACGACGAACACGCTGTCACCAAACACCGCGACGTCCCTCGGACTGTCCAGCACGCCCGGTCGATCGCGTCGCGCCGCCGTCATGTCGGCAGTCCACGGCTTACCCAATCGACCGATCTCCTTGCCGAATGCGTTGAACCGACGCACGCTGTGGTTCAGGGTGTCTGCGACGAAGATTTGAAACCCCTCGTGGATCGCGACGCCACCCGCATCGCTGAAGCGTTCCTCGGATTCGTCGAACCGCCACTGCGAGATCAACCGCCGCTCCTCCAGATCGAACAGAAACACCTGGCCGCGCGCCGACGTGAACGACACACACAACAGATTTTTGCGAAGAGCGAGTCCGGCCGACATGAGCCGGCGGAAGATAGGGGCTGCGGCCGCCGGTGTCGCTCTTGTGTGGCTCGCGCCCGCATGCTCGACACTTCCTGCCCCTGCGTGGCCGCGGTTCGCGGAACGAACGGTGGAAGCCACTTTTGTCCGCGAGGGCGCACTCGGCCCGATGCGCATCCCCGCACCGGAAAGCTCGCGGCAGCTCACCGTCTTGGAGCTCACGACGACCCCGGTCCATGACTTCGAGCGATTTGCGCGCACCGGCCGCCATCTCCACTGGCAGCTCGCAAGCACCGTCAAGATTCGGATCCGCTACCGGGACTACCCAAAAACGCGCGGCGCACTCACCCCTTTAGAAACGCTGTTCCCCGGGGCGAAGCACATCACGCTGCTTCAAGAATCCCTGGGCGGGCCAACGCCGCCGCAACCCACCAGCAGGGCTTCCCAACCGTGATTCACCAACCATGATTGCCGAACCATGAGCAGCAAAGGACCTTGGATCGCGACCGATCCAACCACCGGTCGCCCCATCCTCATGGCGCCCGCGCGCACCGGCCGGCCGCAACTCACCGGCAAGGCCAAGGACGGGATTCCCGTAAAGTGCCCGTTCTGCACCGGCGAAGAAGCGCAGACGCCACCGGAAGTCGACGCGGTGCGCGAGCCCGGCACCGCTCCCGATACGCCGGGGTGGACGGTGCGCGCGTTCCCGAACCTCTACGGCGCGGCCACGGTTCATGAGGTCGTCGCCGAGGGCGGGCAGCACTCGCTGTGGCCCGGGGATCTCGACGATGCGCTCTGGGCAGACGCTCTGGCGTTGATCGCGCGCCGCATTCAGGTCATCGAGGCGCGGCCAGATGTGGAGTGTGCATTCTTCTTCAAGAACGTGGGCCGCATGGCGGGCGCCTCCATCGCCCACAACCACAGCCAGATCTTGGGGCTGCCGCTGATCCCGCCTCGGCTGGAGCTCGAAGCGGATCGCTGCCAGACCGTGCTGGACTCCTGCCCATTCTGCGCAACGCTCGCGACCGCGGCGGTGGAAGGCCGCATGGTGTTCGACAACGGCGCGTTCGCTGTGGTTTGCCCCGAGCCGTCGAAGCTACCCCTCGAAACGTGGGTGCTTCCCAGGGACCACGACGCCACCTTCGAGAACCCCGACGCGATGCCCGCCCTCGCCGAAGCGCTGGGTGCCCTGTTCCGCGGTTTCGGCGCGGCGTTCGACGACTCGGCCTTCAATCTCTACCTGCACCGGCTGCCACCGAAGGATCCGCGAGCAGGTCGATTCCACTGGCACCTCGAAGCCCAGCCTCGCACAGGATTTCTTGCCGGTTTGGAGCTTGGCGGAGACATGTACATCAACGCGGTGCCTCCAGCAGAAACCGCAGCACGACTGCGAGATGCCCTTGGGCGCGGCTGAATGCGGCAATGCGAGCGAACGCGCTCTTCGCGTTCCGTCGGTTCAGAGAAAATCTCTGAGTGACCGCGAAACTCCTGAGGGGGGTCTCTCTAGAGGGGCGTGTCGAAGGCAGTGATTGGTTCACTGCTCGCGACGCTGAGGCTCTCCACCGAGGAGCCACGAGCACGGTGCTCAACGCTCCGGGGGCGAGGTGGAGAGTCTTTCTATTTAACCCTCCAAGCACCGGATTCGCATCGATCCATGGAGCGATGCGCGGACTGCGAGGGTTTCGGGGCCACCACCTCCTCGACGCGCGCCGCAGCGCTTGGGTAACTTCCCCGGCATGCGCCCACCGCGTCCACCTACTTGGCAGCAACACTGCCCGTCCCGCCGCCCCAGCGACAGCGGCACGAGTCGCGGAAAGACCGGTCGCGTCACTGCCAGCTCCTCCGTCATCGTGCACAGTTTGCTGCTTCCATGGACGTGCCTCATGGCACTGGGTACGGGAACGCTTCCCGCCCAAGTGGAGACCGCAACGCCCGATGAGTTGATCGCGCAGTACCGGGCTTTGGATCCCGCCGCCCGCATCAGGGTCAGTACCGAGGTGGGATCGACCTTGGGTTCGAGCACCGACCCCGTCGTGCGACGCATCGCGGCCTTCGCAGAATCGATGGGCGATCCGGCCAAACTGCCGTTGATCCCAGAACCCGTGGCTCATGACCCCAAGCGTTGGGCCCCCGGTGCCGCACCCGAACGCACGGTGCTGCAGGTTGGAGATCCAAAACACACCGCAGTCGCCGGCAACATCACCCCCCACGCGATCGCTCCCGATCTGCGCAAGGCGGTGGTTTTTCACTGGGGCAGCGGACAGATCGCGCGCGTGCCGGACCATCCCGCGCGCGCGGACGACCTCGTCGAAAACGCACTGCACGGCTACGCGCCCCACACGGATCGGGCGCTGGCGCTCATGCTCGATGGCCTGAGCACCAGCCCCCATGAACGCAACATGGGCAAGTACCTCGGGCACTTGTACGCCAACCTGGACGCGGACGTGTTCGCCGGCCTCACGCTGTTCGATGCGTGGGATTCGGTGGGCGTCGTGTCGGTTCCAGACGTGGACTCGATTCCCTTCGCCCGCGAGATCCTGAAGATCGGCACGTTCCGCTCGCCCATTCCTGGTGGCGCCCGCCGCGCATGGCTGTTCGAGCAGATCCGGGACGCCACCAGCGCCCACCGTCGATACCGCGCATTGCGGGAAGCCGTCGCCCTGACTTGGGTCGCGCCGAAACCGACGCTGGATACCCAGTTTTCGACCCTCGCCGACCGTTTCCACGCGATGTACGGGTTGGCCAAGGGCGTGCCCAAGACGGTGCTCGAACGCATGGGAATCATCGGCAGCCGCGGAGCGCTCGCGGCGGTGTTCGACGAAGTGCAATCGAACGCCGGCGCGCCGGCCGCGACCCGCGCAGAGCTTGCGGCGTTCGCGGCGATGCGGTTGACGTTGCTCGAAGCGGTCACCGCCGCACTCACCGCCGAAGCGGCTAGGTAGATCACACCGCGCTGGTTCCGACCGAACGCAACCCGCACCATGCGGGGCATGAAATCCCCCCGCGATCCGCTCGGCTTCACGGGAGCGCGCTCCCGCGTTCTGCTCCGCTTGGTTCTGTGTTCCGCATGTTTTGCAGGAGCGCTCGGCGCACCACTCCCTGCGCAAGAGCAACCGACCGGTGGCGAAGCGGCCGCTGCGCCAGCGACGCAGGATCCGGCTCCAGCACAGCCAGAGCCGCAGGACCCAAAGCCTGACGGAGCCCCCAAAGACTCACGGGAGGTCCTCGACAGCATCCGCCAGTCCATCGACGTGCGGCAAGTCGAGCTCGATCAGAAGCGCGAAACGGTCAAGACTCAAGACGGCGCGCTCAAGGTGTCCACCACCGAGGAGGTCGAGCGTCTGCAGACAGAGATCTTGAACCTGAAGAACCAATTCGAGGAGATCGCCACCAGCGTCGACATCTCGAAGTTCCGCAAGGTCGACGTCGCGAACAAGCCCATCCTGCAGGAGCTCGAAGAACTCGCGCGACCGGTGCTGGAAATGCTGAAGTCCGCGACCGATGGACCCCGTCGAAAAACGCAACTCACTGAGGACAAGCTAACCGGCGAAGAGAAGGTTGCGGACGCGACCACCGCCATCGCCAACGTGACGCGGCTGATCACGATGGAGGAGAGTTCGCCGGCGCCCAACCAAGCTCTCCTTAAGGACCTCCAAGGCACGCTCAAGACCTGGGAGCAAGCACGGCAAAAAGAGCAGGTCACCGTCCAACTGGCGACCCGCCAAATCATTCTGATGGAGGCAGGCAAGAAGCCGTTCCTGGAGATGGTCAGTGAAGAAGTTCAGGACTTCTTCAAGAGCACCGGCTTCCACCTGTTGCTCGGACTCGCCGCGTTCTTCGCGGTGTACTTGGGCATCCGAGTGATCGTGCGCTCCGCCCTTAGGACGGCCCGCAAGAACCGCGGCAAGCGCGAACGCTCGTTCTACAGCCGCCTGCTCAAGGTCATCTACACCTTCAGCGTCGCCGTGCTTGGGGTCATTGCGATGCTCGGCGTGTTTTACGCGGTGGGCAACTGGACCCTGCTGGCGATCTCTTTGCTGTTGATCCTGGGCTTGCTCCTCGCCGCGCGAACAGCACTTCCCCACATGGTCGAGCAGGTGCGCCTGCTGTTAGACCTTGGCGCCGTGCGTGAAGGCGAGCGCATCATCTGGAATGACCTACCGTGGAAAGTCGAGTCCCTCAACCTCCACAGTCGACTCGTCAACCCAGCCTTGGCCGGAGGCACCCAACGTGTACCACTTCGCGATCTCGTCGGGATGCACTCACGTCCGGCTGGCACGAAAGAACTTTGGTTCCCCAGCAAGGAGGGCGACTGGGTCGTCATCGACGATTCGTTCTGGGGCCGCGTCGTGCTGCAAACCCCCGAGATGGTGCAGATCGTGCGCCTGGGCGGTGCCCGCAAGACGATTCCCACCGGCGACTACCTCAGTGCGGCACCGACCAACCTGTCGATGGACTTTCGCATCGCGGTCACCTTCGGCATCGACTACGAGCATCAAGCCATCTGCACCACGGAGGTCGCACCGCAGTTCCAGGCACGCCTCGAACAAGAGATCCCCAACCTCGTGAGTGAAGACACCATCCGCAAGCTGAACGTCGAGTTCAAAGAAGCGGGCGCGTCCTCCCTGGACTTCGCGGTG
>CBESZZ010000075.1:0-10394 GCA_965534055.1 uncultured bacterium
ATCTGTCTCCACGCTGGAGTCACCGACAATGTCGCGCGCTCCGTGGCCAAGGCCCTGCATGACTTTGGGCTGCCCGTGGGTCCGGTGGCGACCTACCGGGTCTACCAGGTCCACGCGCGCGCGGACGACGCGAAACTCCGCGCCGCGGTGTTCGAGTCGCTGGCCAACGAAGTGATTCAAGACGTGTTCTTGGATGCGCCGCCCGCCGGGATGCCGGGAGCCGGCGGCACCGCGGACCTCGCAGTACACGAGGTGCCGCTGGCGGGACTGTCGGAAACGCAACTCGAAGCGCTGTCACAAAGTGGCGGTTTGGCTCTAACCGGTCGTGAAATGCGCACGATCCAAGCGCATTTCGATGCGATCGGCACCGTACCTCGGCAGCTCGAGCTCGAGACGCTCGCGCAGACTTGGTCGGAGCACTGCAAGCACAAGACCCTGACGGGCAACATTCGCTACGACGACGGCGGCGGCGGCGAGCCCCAGCTCATCAACAACCTGCTGCGCTCCACCATCGGTCACGTCACGCGCACTCTGGATCGCGACTTCTGCGTGAGCGTGTTCGTCGACAACGCGGGGATCATCCGCTTCGACGACGAAGACTCGGTCTGCATCAAGGTCGAAACCCACAATCACCCGTCGGCCATCGAGCCGTTCGGCGGTGCAGGCACCGGCGTCGGCGGCGTCATCCGCGATATTCTGGGCACGGGCCTCGCCGCGCGGCCGTTCGCAAGCACGGACGTGTTCTGCTTCGCGCCTCCCGACATGCCAGCGGAGAAGGTTCCCAAGGGCTGCCTGCACCCGGCCAAAGTGTTGCGGGGCGTGGTCGCGGGGGTTCGCGACTACGGCAACCCGATGGGGATCCCCACCGTGCATGGCGGTATCCACTTCGATCCAGACTTCGTGGGCAATCCGCTGGTCTATGTCGGCAGCGTCGGCATTCTCCCGACCAACCGTGTCGAGAAAGTTGCCCGCCCGGGGGACTTTGTGGTTTCGCTCGGCGGCCGAACAGGTCGCGACGGCATTCACGGAGCGACGTTCTCGTCGCTCGAGCTTCACACCGACAGCGAATCCGTGAGTTCCGGTGCGGTGCAGATCGGCGACCCGATCACAGAACGCAAGACCATGGACGCCGTGCTTCGGGCACGCGATGAAGAGCTGTTCAGCTCTATCACCGACTGCGGTGCAGGTGGCTATTCTTCAGCCGTCGGTGAAATGGCCGAAGGTTTGGGCGTCGACGTGGAGCTGAAGGACGTCCCACTGAAGTATGCCGGGCTCGCGCCTTGGGAGATTTGGATCAGCGAAGCCCAAGAACGCATGGTGCTGTCGGTGCCACCCGAGAAACTCGAGCGGCTCCAGGCGCTTTGCGACGAAGAAGACGTCGAGCTCACTTGCCTGGGCACGTTCAATGACTCGGGGCGCCTCGTGGTGCGCTACGACGGCGTGGTTCATGGCGACCTCGACTTGAGGTTCATGCACGACGGCGTGCCTAAGTTCGAACGGGAAGCGGTCTGGCGCGCGCCCAAGCTTGAGGATCCAACCCTCCCTGCGGAGATCGACTTTGCGGGGGCGCTTCTTGCGTGCCTACGTGACTTCAACGTCGCCAGCAAGGAATGGGTCATTCGCCAGTATGACCACGAAGTGCAGGGTGGCACGGCCGGCAAACCGCTCACCGGAGTCTGCGATGACGGACCCGGCGACGCCGCGGTGATCGCGCCCAAGCTTGGAAGTTCGCGTGGCGTGGTGCTCTCTAGCGGCCTCAACCCCCGTTACAGCAAGATTGACCCAGCCGCGATGGCCGAGTGCGCGCTCGACGAAGCGATGCGCAACGTCGTCGCAGCCGGCGGTGATCCGGACTACACCGCGGTCCTGGACAACTATTGCTGGGGCAACACCGCGTTGCCCGACCGACTCGGTGGACTCGTGCGCGCCTCATTCGCGTTGCGCGACTTGGCGATGCACTACCGGACGCCGTTTGTGTCCGGCAAGGACAGCCTGAACAACGAGTTCCGCGACGGCGATAAACTGATCGCGATCCCCGGCTGCATTCTTGTCACCGCGATGTCCGTGATCGCAGACGTAGAGCGCACAGTGACCACTGACTTCAAGAAGAGTGGTTCGGCCATCGTGCTCGTGGGCACGACGCAAGCCGAGTTGGGTGGTTCGGTTTACTGGAAGACGCGCGGCGCGTTGGGTGCCTCGGTGCCGCGGGTCCATGCGGAAACCGGCTTGGACACCTTGGTCGGCGTGTCACGCGCCATCCAAGCGGGGTGTGTTTCGGCGGCGCACGACCTGAGCGAAGGTGGGCTTGCTGTGGCGCTGGCAGAGATGTGCATCGGCGGTCGACGCGGAGCGCGTGTCGACATCGCGAAGATGACCGGCGCGGCCGAGTCTCCGGAAGAACGACTCTTCAGCGAGAGCCAGAGCCGCTTCCTGCTGGAAGTCGACCAAGACCGCCTTGAAGACTTGGCGGCCAATTTGCACAACGTCCCCCACGCAGTGCTTGGCACGACCCTGGCCGGCGGGCAACCAACACCGGCAAGCAACACGACTGACCTCATGGAGATTGTCCATGGCGATCGCGGACTCGTGAGCCTGCAGGTCGACGCGCTGGTGGAGGCATTCCAAAGTCCTCTCTCGATGGATGGCCCGAAATCCGAGTCGGTTCAGGGTTCAGGAGGGAAGCAATGAGTTCCGCCCCGAAGGTCCTCGTCCTGCGTGCTCCGGGCATCAACTGCGAGCGTGAAACCGCCCACGCCTTTGAGCTGGCGGGCGGCCAAGCGAACTTCGTCCACGTGCGTCGATTGACCCACGAACCTGCGCTGCTCGAACAGAGTTCGATCCTCGTGATTCCTGGGGGGTTCTCTTACGGCGACGACATCGCTGCAGGTCGACTGCTCGGATTGGAAATGGAGCGTCGATTGGGCGACGAAATCCTGAGTTTCGTGGAACGAGGTGGCTTGGTCTTGGGGATCTGCAACGGTTTTCAGGTGCTGGTTCGTCTTGGCCTGCTGCCGCGCACCCGCGCCGACGAAGGTCTCAAGGAAGAGCTCTCGTTGACGTGGAACCTGTCGGATCACTACGAGTGCCGCTGGACCTCGCTCCGCGTGCCCAAGACGCGGTGTGTGTTCCTGGAAGAGGGCACGCGGTTTCATTGGCCAGCCGCGCATGCCGAAGGGCGGTTGGTGACGGAGTCTGCGAAGGCCACCGCCACGCTGGTGGACGAAGGGTTTGTCGCGGTTCGCTACGTGGATGACGCAGGCGAACCAACTGCCAGCTACCCGTCGAACCCCAACGGTTCGCCGGAGGCTATTGCTGGACTCACCGATGCAAGCGGTCAGGTGTTGGGCGTTATGCCGCATCCCGACCGGGCCTACCTGAAGCTGCAGTTGCCGCGTCGGCTGCAGGATGCAAAGCTCGATCCCCGCCCTGAAGCCGCAACGCTCGATGTGTTTGCCGCCATGGTGCGCGCGGCGAAGTCCTAGGCAGTCCAAGCTCTCGAGCGAGCGGCGTGACTACCGGAACGCCTGCGAGCGAATGCCGTGGCGCGTCATCAGCTTTTGAAACGCGGATCGGGCCATGCCAGCCTCCTCCGCGCTGTGGGTGACGTTGCCGCCATGTTTGCGGAGAAGTTTTTCGGCGTAGCTTCGTTCGATGGCCGCGACTTTGCGCGCCTTCATCTCCTGGAACGTCCCGGATAGTTCGGTGTCTTCCGCGTGAAGCTCATCGCTGCGCAGCTCCACGGGTAGATCGTCCAAATGCAGCGTGTTGCCAGCCTCTAGCGCGACGGCACGTTCCAGTACGTTGCGCAGTTGCCGGACGTTGCCCGGCCACGGGAACGCGCGCAGCGCGGCCCATGCTGCGGGATCAACATCTTCAATCTTCCGACCGTTGACGACGCCGAACTCCTGGAGGAAATGGCGCACCAGTGGCTCGATGCACCCGGCACGGTCGCGCAGTGGTGGCACGTCAATGCGCACAACATTCAGGCGATAGAAGAGATCCTCTCGGAATCGCCCTTCGTCGACTTCAGTCTGCAGGTTCCGGTTGGTTGCACAGACGATGCGCGCGTCGACGTCCAGCTGTGCGTTGCCACCCACCCGACGAATTTGGCGCTCTTGAATGACCCGCAGCAGCTTCGGTTGAAACTCTGCAGGAAGCTCGCCGACCTCATCGAGAAACAGCGTCCCACCGTCCGCAGCCTGGAACAATCCCAGCTTGTTTGCGTGCGCGCCCGTGAACGCGCCTTTGACGTGACCAAACAGTTCGCTTTCGAACAGCGGCGCAGGAATCGTTGTGCAGTCGACCGGCACGAATGGCTTGTTTGCTCGGGGGCTGGCGCGATGCAGATGGTGCGCGAGCAGTTCCTTGCCCGTGCCGCTTTCGCCTTGGAGCAGGATGGAGGCATCGGACCGTGCCGCGCGTTCCACCATCTCGATGGCGGCGAGGAACTCCGGCGAACTACCGATGAGCTCCACTCCGCGCTCACCCTTGGCCAGGCGTTCCCGATAGGCGGCATTGGTCTTCTTCACCCGTCGCTGCGCCAGGGCGCGTTCGACGCGAGCCATGAACTCGTCTTCGGTGAACGGCTTGGCCACGTAGTCTGACGCGCCGCGTTTGATGGCCTCTACGGCGGTGTCGATCTCGGGGTAGCCGGTGATAAGCAGAACCTCGACGTCTTGATCCCGCGACTTCACGACGTCTAGCAACGAGAGTCCGGTCATTCGCGGCATGCGCAGATCTGTTACGACGAGATCAAACGCGCTTCGATCCAGAGCGGCTAAGGCTTCATCCCCGGAGACCGCAACCACGGTGGCGAACCCTGCTCGCTCGAGGAAGAACGCACACGACTCGGCCATGTCGCGTTCATCATCGACGATCAGCACGCGCTCGGGTGGATCGCCGTCGCGGCTTGGTTCCTGGTTCGTGCTCTTCAACGCTCGCGGGGTGATGCAGAAATCTCGGGCCTTCGCCTTGACCAACAACGCCGCTCGCGGCGTTGGGGCGCCGCTAGCGTAGCCACGAATCGTTCTGCGGCGACCCGCTCTGCGAACGATGCCGTCCACTGGCGGACAAAGCCGCAGTTGCCTGGCTAGGTCTTCCGCTGCGCATCGCCTCGGTAGACCCCAAGAACCTTCAAGCTGTGTGAATCGATCTCAAAACCGTGACGGTCGGCCTCGCGCTTCAGGAGGGCGTCCAATTCAGGCAAGACGAACTCGAAGATGCGGCCGGACTCTATGCACACCATGTGCGCGTGCTCTTCGTGACCGAGCACGTGCTCATACCGCTGCACGCCGTCGCCCGGATTGAAGCCTTCGACAAAGCCCGCCTCTTCGAGCATGGCCAAGGTCCGATAGACCGTCGCGCGGGATGCGGTGGCGTCCTGCAGGTTGCATCGATCGACCAACTCGTCTGCGCTGAAATGATCGTGCGTGCTGAACACGGCCTGCACAATCTGTCGGCGTTGTGCCGTCCAGCGAAGCCCTTTGCGACGCAGGGTTTCTTCGACGACCTGAAGCTCCGCCTGGTGGCAGCCTTGCTCTCGGCTCTCGGTTTGCCCGTCCTGCGGCTGGTCACTATGAGGCTGGCCGCCCAAAACTCACTCCGACGCTTTGAGGTCTGCCATGCGACGAGCACCAAGTCCTGCGATGTCGCGCCGGTAGTGCATGCCTTCGAATTCAAGCGTGCCCAAGCCTTCGTAGGCGAGGTCGCGCGCGCTCTCTAGCGAGGGTCCTAGGCCGCATACCGCAAGCACACGACCGCCCGAGGTCACCAGACCGTTGTCCTTGCGCCGACGCGTGCCGCTGTGAAAGACCTGGCAAGTGGCCGGGTCCATTCCCTTGAGGGTGCCATCGTCGTCGAGGCCGTGGATGGGCAGGTCTTTCGGATAGTCGCCGGGATAACCCGGCGCAGTGGCCATCACGCACACTGCTGAATCCGAGTGCCACTCCGGCGCCTCCATCGTGTCGAGCGTGCCGCGTACTGCGTGCAGGAGATACGGCACCAGGTCGCTCTTCAACCGCATAAGAAGCGGCTGGGTTTCAGGGTCGCCCAGGCGGCAGTTGAATTCCAGCGTGCGGGGACCGGCAGGAGTCAACATGAGGCCGGCGTAGAGAAACCCGCGGTAGTTGCGGTTCTCCCGATTCAGCGCATGCACCGAGGGGAACAGGATCTGAGTCTCGATCTGCCGGCTGGTTCGCGACTGCAGTCCGGGCACGGGAGAGAAGGCTCCCATCCCGCCGGTGTTCGGTCCCTTCCCTCCGTCGTGTACCGCCTTGTGATCACGGGCGGGTTCGAAAGGAATGATCGTTGAACCGTCGGTGAGCACCATGATCGACAGCTCGGATCCCGAGAGGAATTCCTCGAAGACGATCGTGTTGCCGGCGTCGCCGAACGTCGACTGGTCCATGGCGATCTCAACCGCCGCGCGCGCTTCCTTGCGGTTCTTGGCGACCGTGACGCCCTTGCCCGCAGCCAACCCTGAGGCTTTCACCACGATTGGGCCGTCTTCTTGGTGATCCAAGAATGCCTTGGCTTGCGCGGCGTCATCGAACGTCCAAAACGCCGGGGAAGGGATTCGGTGTCGACGACACATCTCCCGGGCGAACTTCTTGCTGCCTTCAACTTCCGCAGCGAGTTTGTTCGGACCGAACGCTTCGAGTTCCGCGCTGGCAAACGCATCGACGATCCCAGCGCACAGTGGTCCTTCAGGGCCCACCACCGTGAGCTCGATGGCTTGGTCTTTGGCGAACTGTACCAGGCCCTCGATGTCATCTACGGCCAAGTCAACGCATTCAGCCACGCCTGCAATTCCGGCGTTGCCTGGCGCACAGAACACTTTGTCGACCAGCGGACTCTGCGCGATCTTCCAACAGAGCGCATGTTCACGGCCACCGCTGCCCACCACGAGGATCTTCATGGTGCGGAGTGTAGCCGGTGCGTCCGCAGAGGCACGGACTGCCCGAATTCCTACTGCCCTGCCCACTGCGGGTTAGCCCATGGGCTAGCCCGCGATCTGCGGCCTACGAGTCGCTGGAAGCCTCGGTCCGGGGGAACATCGCGTCGAGCGCGGCCGCAAGTTCTGCGGAGATCTCACATTCCACCGCGCGCAAGTTCTCCGTGAGTTGCGTGGACGATTTGGCGCCGACGATGGCGCTCGTGACCGTTTCGCCCCGCAGGGTCCAGGCCAGCGCCAGAACCGCTGGTTCGATGCCATGCTTCGCAGCGAGGCCGGCGAACTCCTGCGCCTTCTGCAGGCGAACGTCCGTCATGTAGCGACTGATGAACTGGCCCCCGGAGGTTTCCGTGGCGCGGCTGCCCGCAGGAGGCTTCCCCCCGGGCGCGTACTTGCCGGTGAGCACCCCTTGGGCCAGCGGCGAGTAGACCACCTGGCCGATGCCGCAACGTGCACTGGTTGGGAAGACTTCTGCTTCGATCGCCCGATCGAACAGGTTGTAGAGCGGTTGGTTGCTGATCGGTGGGCTCAGCGCGTGCTGGTGGCAGAACGCTGTGGCCTCCGCGAGCCACGCCGCAGGCCACATGCTGGTGCCCCAATACAGAATCTTGCCCTGCCGAATGAGGTCGTTCATGGCCAGGACGGTTTCAGCAAGCGGCGTGTCTGGGTCGTGGCGGTGGCACTGATACAGATCGAAATAGTCGAGCTGCATGCGGGAGAGGCTCTTCTCCACCGACTCCATGATGTGTTTGCGCGACAACCCGCGGTCGTTGACGTCGTCGCTCATCGGGAAGAAGCACTTGCTCGCCACCACCAAGCGGTGTCTGGGCAGGGTGCCGATGGCCCGACCCAAGGCCGTTTCGCCTTCGCCCGTGTTGTAGACGTCTGCGGTGTCGAAGAAGTTGATGCCGCGCTCAAAGGCCAACGCGACGACAGCGTCGGATTGCTTCTGCTCGATGGTGGAACCAAGCGTCAGCCATGAGCCAAATCCAAGAGTGCTGATCTTCAGGCCCGAACGGCCCAGGTTGCGGTATTGCATCGTGAGTTGCTGCGCCGAATGGAAGCAGGTGCTGTGGCTAGAGCGTTTGAAGGTTCAAGGAGCGATCCGACGGAATCCGGTAGCGCTCCAGAATGCGGGTGTTGGCTTCGCGGCAGGCGTCAACCTTGAGTGGCAGGACCGACCCATCGGTCGTCA
The DNA here is from genome assembly GCA_965534055.1 of uncultured bacterium. Lineage (GTDB taxonomy): Bacteria > Planctomycetota > UBA1135 > UBA1135 > UBA2386 > CBESZZ01. Next base: position 8,148 of record CBESZZ010000075.1, read on the forward strand.
CCAGGTTGACGATTGAACCCGCGGCGGCGGCGTCAAGGCGCTGTACGAGCTGCGCAAAGTTCACGACGGGTTCCCCGTCAATCGTCGCCAACGCCATGTGGGCAAGCTCCTGCAGACCGACGTTTACCGCGTCCGCAAGCACTTCGCCGAGCACCACAATTTCGCGACGATCGGGCGTGCTGCTGCCTGAGTAGTAGAGGTGCACGAACTCGCTAGGTGCTTTCTCCCACCACCGATCCCAAGTGGTCAGGAAGTCGCGGCAGAGCTGTTCGAAGACGAGCCCACCGAAAATGAAGTAGCGCGGGTGGTCGATGAACCGTGCCCGTGGAATGAGATCCGCAGGAGGCGCCAAGGTCAGCTGAAGAGCCTTGCGCTTGCCGTCGCGATGCACGACGAGCGGCAGCTGATCGCCGACGTAGTGGTCGCCAAGCACGACATCGAACGCCGTGCGAAAGCGTTCGCGGTAGCGCACGGTGCCGTTGTTGGCGACATCCAGACCGTCGATCTGACAAACGACATCGCCCGGTTGGAGTTGACCCCACGCGGACCCTCCACACTCCACACGGGCGATCAGAACGCCGCGATCCTCTGGACCGAGTCCGAGGGTTTCGCGAAGCGTCGGGTTCTCCAGGTTCTGCGTCCGGATCCCTAGCGCCGGTAGTTGCAGCACCGGACCTCGCGACAGACCCCCGAGGAAGTGCTTGATCAACGGTGCAGGCACCAGCTCCCCGATGTTTTCCGCGTCGTTCAGGGACTGGAAGGCGATCCCGACGACTTCGTCATCCAAAAACACCGGCCCGCCGCTGTTGCCGGAGTTGATGGCGGCATCCACGGTGACGGCGAGCAGCGCACGTTGCGAGTGGTCGTACTGCTGCACCTCGACGCGACTCACGACGCCCTCGGTGACGGAAATCTCCTCCCCACCCACCGGGTAGCCAACAACCGCAACCGCATCTCCGTGGTCTGGAAGGTCGCCAAGTTCCACTGGTTCGACTCCCGCAGCGAAGCCGGCTTTGTCGACCGCAAGCAACGCCAGATCCGCGTCGTGGCAAATCGCTTCAATCCGAGCGATCCACTTGTCGGGATCCGAGATCAACTGCACCTGCAGAAACGTCGCGTGCGCGACGACGTGGGCGCCGGTGAGCACGCGGCCGGGTGCGACGAGAACGCCGGAGCCCGTCGAGGACTCGGGCGCGCCCGCCTGCCAAGGGCACTCGTAGTCCGGCACCTGGGCTGTGGCAAAGATGCGGACCACTTGGGGGAACTCCATCCGCGGAACCTAGCGGAGCGGGCCGGGCGATAGGAGAGTTATCCGTGGCGTGGCACCAGAGGCTCTTGGCCAGTGCCAGACTCGGATGCCGGCCTGGGATCCCGACCAACATGCACCGCGGCTCAGAACCCCAGGGACGGCTACCGCCACCGAAACGCCGAGGTCTTGATGAGGCACCAAACTTCTGAGCCGACCACCAGGCCAAGTTCAGCACGGGCTTCTTCCGTCACTTCAGAGCGAATCACCGCGCCGGCAGAACGGTCCTGCACGCCTGCCCAGGCGTCGCGCTGGGCCGGCTTCTCATTCCCTGTCGGATCCTGGGTTGCCGATTCCACGGTTTCAATCCCAGGCATTTGGACGTGGATCAAATGCCGACCCCGCAATCCTGAGATCCGCTGCACGGTCCCGCGAAGCTGATTCCGTGCGGAAATCTTCTGCACCGGTTGCGCCGCGAGCACGACGTCTTCAGGTCGTACAGTGACGAAACCCCGAGCGCCTGTGGAGAGCCGTTTGAAGGGCACCGTGATCTCTTGGGAACCGAGGAAGCACCGCACGTACTCGCCGTTTTCGTGGGGCCACTTCACGCCAACCGGCAGCAAACTCTCGGCCTGCAGCGGCTCGCCAAGGTCGCCATGCATCGTCCGGCCGAGCACCTCAAAGACCTCGCCTTGACCCACGATGCGGCCACGGTCGAGCACGACAATTTGATCGGTCAGCGTGAGGATCTCAGACAGCGTGTGGCTGACGTAGACCATGGGGATGTTGAAGCGCTCAAGAACCCAAAGCAAATACGGCAGAATCACGCGACGCCGCGCGACATCGACGGCTGCCAAGGGCTCGTCCATGAGCAACACGTCAGGGTTGAGCAGCAATGCGCGCCCCAACGCGACCCTTTGACGCTCCCCACCAGACAGGGCTGTTGGACTGCGCCCCAGCAGATCACCGAGCTCCAACGCTTCGATCACTTCCGGTGATGC
>CBESZZ010000076.1:0-10390 GCA_965534055.1 uncultured bacterium
GGCCGCCTAGGACGAGCGGCCGCGGCGGGGGGTGAGGTGGAGCCGGGTGGCATTGAGAACACTATGCGCCGGATCGGAGCCACGCGGAGCCCCAGATCTTTCATTGCGGGTCCCTGCCTGCCGGGTGCACCGTTGCTGATGTGACGTTGCTGATGTGACGCTGCTGAGCTTCAAGCCGCGAATCCCTGACCTCCGACTGCTCCGTCCCAGTCCCTCGCCCACCCGTTGGGGGGGGAATGGCCTGCGGCAGGCTCTAACCACCAAATTGGGCGAAGCGCGTGCCACACCCCGCACGGTGGCGACGCGAGAACCACCCTTCGCGTCGCTACGAATTCCGGCGGCGAGCGTTCGCGTTCTTGCGACCACTGCCCGGCGCGCCCTGCGGGCCTTCTTCATCGAACTCGCGCGAGAGCGTGTAGTAGATCTTCTGCATCGCCTGCTGCTCCATCTGACGCACGCGTTCACGGGTGATCCCGAACTCCGCGCCGATGGCTTTCAGCGTCATGGGCTCGTGTTCTGCCAGGCCGTAGCGCATGCGCAGGATCTCCGCTTCACGCGAATCGATCGAGTCAAGCAACTGCTCCAGTCGTTCGATCTCGAGCCCAGCGAAGATCTCCTCTTCCGGCGTGCGGAACTTTGGATCCACCATCGAATCCGTACCCACGGTCGAGGCGTCTGCGCTCATCGAGTGGGTGGGCTGCGTGTTGGCGAGTCCAGTTTCGCGCACGACGTTCCAGTTGCTCTCCGGAATGTCCAACTCCTGCGCGATCTCCGAACTCGTGGGCTGCCGGCCAATGCGGTAGGCCAACTCCATCGACGTCGCTTTCCATTTGGAAACGATCTCGGACATGTAGCTCGGCACGCGCACGGTCTTCACCGTGTTGACCAGCGCGCGGCGGATGCCCTGCTTGATCCACCACGTGGCGTAGGTCGAGAACCGACACCCGGCATCCGGATCGAACTTCTCCACCGCCTTCATCAGACCGATGTTGCCTTCCTCGATCAGATCCATGAACGACAGGCCGCGGCCCACGTAGTTCTTGGCGATCGAGACCACGAGCCTGAGGTTCGCGCGAATCATGTGCTCGCGCGCGGCCATGTCGCCGTCCTGAATGCTCCTTGCCAGCGAGATCTCTTCTTCGGGCAAAAGCAGCGGGACTTCGTTGATGTCCGCCAGGTAGGTATCCAGGCCGTGGTCTCGCATGCTCGCTTTCCCGTTGTGTGCGCCAATTCAGCACGGCGTCGAAAGACGCAGCGCTTGCTGGAGCACTATCGGGAGGGCGTGCGGCACGACTTGACGGGTGTTGCGAAACTCAACGCTTCTCAGCCGTCATCGCCCATAGGAGCGTGGGTTCGCGGGCCGAGATTCCTGCGCACTGTCCGGGTTTACCAGAGCGTGTAGAGGAAGGGCGCGACGCCCGTTGCACCCAAGGCCAGCAGGATTCCAAGCAAGCCGAACACGATCATGATCGGCATCAACCACCACAGCGCATTCTCGCGAAGGAAGCCAAAGAACTCCCCGACGATGCCCGGCTGATCACCTTCCGCAGCCTCTCGCTCGAACGTCGAGAGCTCTTCTTCGATTGGCTGCTTGGGGTCTTCCGGATTGGTGGTCGTCATGGTGGGCGGCTCAGGCTTGGGCGCTTCAGTATAGCTTCAGGTAGGAGCCTGGGGCTTTCGCGCCCTCCACCGTCGTCCAATATGTAGACGCGTCCGGGTCCAGTGCCCGTGCCATCGAATCGCGGCCGCGGAGCTTAAACCACAGCGCAACGGGCGTGATCAGCAGGAAGTAGATCAGTGCGAAGAGAATCGGCGCGACGATCATGCCGATGACCGCGCCCACGGCCGCCATCGCCACGTAGACGGGACGCACGACGGCGAACATCTTCGTCAGGGCACCCAGCAGGCAGATCCCCGCTAAGACCAGGATCCCGATCCACACGTAGGAGGGGGCACTCCAAAAGCGCGCCGCGACGAACGCGATCACCGGGAACCCGATCAGCCCGCCGAAGAGGCCGAATTGCCACAGCTGCTTTTCGTTTGGCTTGAGACTGATCTTCATGGCGGTAGGTCGTGGGCGTTAATCCAGTGCGAAGTCGGACAGGTACTGGTCGCGATCGACAGTCGGCAGGTCCTTTTGTGCATCGCGCCGCACAATGCAGTTCTCGAGCACCAATACATCCATATCCGTGCCCAAGAAGCAGCGGATCGCGTCATCCGGGGTGCAAACGATTGGTTCGCCGCGCACGTTGAAGCTCGTGTTGATCAACACCGGACAGCCGGTCTCGCGATCGAAGGCTTCCAACAACGACGTAAGTCGTGCGTTGCGCACCCGATCCACGGTCTGCAACCGCGCGGACCAGTCCACGTGCGTCACCGCGGGAATGTCCGATCGAATTTGGTGCAGTTTGTCCAAGCCCGTCGCATCCGCGTCGACGGCCTTGCGCTTGTCTTTGCGGACGGGCGCCACAATCAACATGTAGGGACTCTCGTGCCCCGCATCGATCTCGAACCATTCGTGCGCTTTGTCGCGAAGCACGATGGGGGCGAAGGGCCGAAACGATTCGCGGAACTTGATCTTCAAGTTCATCACGCTTTGCATTTTGGGTGATCGAGGATCACCGAGCAGGCTGCGGCAACCCAGCGCACGCGGACCAAACTCCATGCGTCCTTGGAACCAACCAACCACGTTCTCGCTCGCCAACAATTCTGCGGTGCGCGTCGCCAACGTGGCCTCGTCCGGGCACGTCTCATAAACCAAGTTCTTGGCGTCTAGTGCGGCTTCCACCTCGGCGGTGGTAAACGAAGGACCAAGCTGGCTCGCGGACTGATCGTCGAGAGGGAAGGCCTGCGCGAAGCCGTTCTGTCCAGATGGAGGCACCACAGGTGCAGGCACGGGGCGAACTCGCTCCTTACTCAGGAGCTGATGCCACGTGAACTGAGCGGCACCCAACGCGCCGCCGGCATCGCCTGCGGCGGGCTGAATCCACACATCGTCGAATGGACCCTCCCGCAGGATGCGGCCATTGCCTACGCAGTTCAGCGCGACGCCACCCGCAAGCACAAGCGCCTTGGCGCCGGTCAACTCATGGGCGTAGCGCACAGTTCGCAGAACCACTTCTTCGGTTACCTTTTGAATCGACGCCGCATAGTCCATGTGGACCTGCTCGAGCTCCGATTCGGGCTTGCGCGCTTCCCGGCCAAACAACGCCGCGAACTTCGCGTTCGTCATCCGGAAGCCCGCGCAATAATCGAAGAACTCCATGTTCAGTCGATAGCTGCCGTCCGCTTTCAGATCGATCAATTCATTGAAGATCTGATCGACGTACTTTGGCTCGCCATAAGGCGCCAAACCCATCAATTTGTATTCGCCAGAGTTGACGCGGAATCCACAGAAGTAGGTAAACGCCGAATACAGCAAACCGAGCGAATGCGGGAAACGGATCTCGCGAAGCAGCTCGATCTCGCGTCCGCGTCCCTGGCCAATCGTGGTCGTGGCCCATTCGCCCACACCGTCCATGGTCACCACTGCGGCGTGCTCATAGGGCGACGGGTAGAACGCGCTTGCGGCGTGGCTCTCGTGGTGCTCCGGGAACACGAACCGATTCTTCGGCTTGCCACCTAGACCCTTGGTGAGGATCCGACGCATGTGCAGCTTCTCGCCGAGCCAAACCGGCAGCGCGTTGGAAAACGACCGAAACCCGGTGGGGGCGTAGCTGAAGTAGGTCTCGAGCAGTCGATAGAACTTCAGGATCGGCTTGTCATAGAACGCGACGTAGTCGACGTCCTCGATGCGCAACCCTGCGGTCTTCAAGCAGTACTCGACGGCCTCTTTCGGGAACCCCGGGTCGTGCTTCTTGCGGGTGAACCGCTCTTCCTGTGCTGCCGCCACGATCTCGCCGTCGACCAACAAGCACGCAGCGGAGTCGTGGTAGAAGGCTGAGATGCCAAGAATGCTGACGGGGGCGGGCATCGAGGAAGCGAGACGAGGCGGGTGAGCGCGCGGAAAAGGGGCGCAGGGGATACTACCTCGCTCTTCCAGAAGAAAGAGACAAGGCGGAGCCCCGGGAAGCTGGCGCGGCACGACGGGACCAGAGGGTTAGAGTCCCCACTGTGACTGCCACACTCTCTTTTTCGAACGAATCCCGCGCACGATGAACCGGAACGAGAAGAGCGCCCGAAAACGCCCTTGGCGCCGGGTTGCGGCCATGGTTCTAGGGTTGGTCTTTGCCGCATTACTCGGGGAAGCCGTCATGCGCTGGGCGTTCCCGGCCGCGGATCCGACCGCACCGAAGATCGGAACCCTGTATTTCCGCGATGCCAAGGGCAGTGAGGTCGATCCAAGGCTCGCCATCGAAGCCGGAATCGTGGTGCCGGTCAGCCCCAGCCCCAGACCGCGGATGGGATTCGCCCCAGGGGCCCGTTTCGCCATCTGCTACCGGGATTTCACCGCCCCTTGGCTGGACGCGCAGGGCTGCGTGGACGTCTCGATGTCCAGCATGGGCATCCGCGAGCGCGAGGAAATTGGCCCGGACAAGCCTGTCGGCGAGAAGCGGGTGCTGTGCTTGGGCGACTCCTTCACCTTCGGGTGGGGGATTCCGGTGGAGGCGGTTTGGGTACGGCGCATGGAGCCGCTGCTGCAGGAATTCGCGCCGACCGACGGTCGGGTGCGCACCGTCAACTGCGGCGCCGCCGGCACCACGGTGGTCGACGAATACCAGTGGGGACTCGAACACCGGTTTGCGGCACTGCAGCCGGACTTCGTTCTCGTCACTCTGTGTCTCAACGACCTCGTCATGACCAACGGAGGCCTAGGCCACTTCAAGGAACGACGTCCATCCACGGGATCTGCCCTTCTCGACCGCGTCCGCGGCATGCTGGCGGGGGATCCACGCGTGCTTGCCGAAGACGCGGAGCTGGTGGAACGGCTGCTCGCACTGCCAGCAGACCACCCTTGGTATCAGGCCAACGTCGAAGTAGACCGCTCAATGCATTGGGCATCGGGCACGCCGCAGTCGGGGCTGCGGGCCATGCGCGACTGGTGCAAGGACCGCGAGATTCCTTTCGCTGTATGCATTTGGCCATTTCTGCAGGGGCTTGGCCCAGACGCTTGGTACCCGTTCGCCGGCATCCATGAACGCGTCGCAGAGTTCTGCGGGCAGGAAAGCATCCCGTGCCTGGATCTGCTGCCAACCCTCGCACAGACGCCCGCATCGACCCTTTGGGTGTCCCCGCAGGACATGCACGCCAACCCAATCGCGCAAGAGCTCGCGGCCCCCAAGATCGCCGCGTTCGTCCGCACGGTCTGGGGCGGAAGTTGAGTGCTTTCCACAAAGTGACGAGTGTGAAATTGACCGCGCCGTGACGATCTTTTACGACGTCCGCCGCTCGGCCCCGAGCCCTCGGGTACCGCCACTCTCTACGTCTTGTGATCCCTGTCCCTGAACCGCTCCGGTTCGGGGTGACGGCCTTCGTGCCGCCATTGAGATGACAGACGTAAGTTCCTGATTTCACGTGGTTTGGGTTTCCCCCCATTCCGCTCGAGATGGAGCCTCGACGTCTTGACCGCACTCTTTCCCAAGTGGACGAACCATTTACCCGCCCTCCTAGCCATCGGCTCGGGTGTCGGCGCCGCCGTTGTGACCGGCGTGGTTTGGTTCTGGTTTTCGCCCCGCAACATCGAGGTCGGCTACCAGCCGCTCCAGCCTGTGCTCTACAGCCATCAGCTCCACGTAGGTCAGAAGGGGATGGACTGCCGCTACTGCCACCACACGGTGGACAAGGCATCTCACGCCTCGGTGCCCGCAACCGAAACCTGCATGAACTGCCACTCGCAGATCGCGCAGAACAGCGAGTTGCTGCAGCCCGTGCGTGACAGCTACGCGTCCGGCAACCCCGTGGAGTGGACCAAGGTTCACATGCTGCCGGACTACGCCTACTTCAACCATGCGGCCCACGTGACCGCTGGTGTGGGCTGCGCAAGCTGCCACGGCCGCATCGACACGATGGAAATCGTGCGCCAGGTCGAACCGCTCAGCATGGGCTGGTGCCTTGAATGCCACCGCAACCCGGCACCGCACATCCGCCCGCTGGATGAAGTCACCAACATGGAATACGTGGTCGACCCAGCCGAGGGTCAGAAGCTCATCGACGAGCGCCGCCTGAATCCGCCGACCCATTGCTCCGCCTGCCACCGATGACCGACACGATGCCTTCCCCTTCGGGGATCACCGATCCGGCGGACAACCCGTCCGGCCTGCGCCAATGGCGCAGCCAGACGCAACGCATTGCCGCAAGCCGCGACCCTGAGGCGTTCGAAACGGACGTCCGTCGCGAATTCGCGCCCGAAGTCGACGAGGCCCCGTCCGGGGTTTCCCGACGCGAGTTGCTTGGGTTGGCCGCTGCGAGCGTCGCACTCGCCGGACTGACCAGCTGCCGCAAGCCGGTCACCAAGATCCTGCCTTACAGCCGCCGCCCGGCGGGGCTGATCCCGGGCATGCCGCGCTATTTCGCCTCAGCGTTCGAACTGGACGGTTTTGGCATCGGCACCGTGGTCAAGAGCAGCGACGGCCGGCCGACGAAGATCGAAGGCAACACGCTGCACCCAGCGAGCCTCGGTGGATCCAACGCCTTCATGCAGGGCGACCTGCTGAACTTCTACGATCCGGCACGGCCAGATCACGCCCATGTGCCGGCACACGAAGCCGACGCCACAGCGGAAGACGATGGCCACGGCGGCGCGCACCAGCAGCCAGCTCTCGCACAGTTCGAGGCGTTCTGGCGCACCAGGCAAGCGGCGTTTGCGACCAACGGTGGGGCGGGTCTCCGGCTGTTGATGGAGCCGACGTCCTCTCCATCCATTCAGGGCCAGGTCACCGCACTACGTGCCGCGTATCCGCAGGCCAAGGTCGTGCAGTGGACCGCGGTTCCTCGCACGCAGGTGCTTGAGGGCGCCACGATGGTGGCCGGCAAGCCCGTCGAAACTCACCTCGACCCGTCGCGCGCCAAGGTCATCGTGGCCCTGGATTGCGACTTCACCGCCGCTGGACCTGAGTCCTGCCGCCTGGCACGGGGCTGGGCCGCAAGCCGCCGAGTGAAGAACCCCGCCGACGCCGACAAGATGTCGCGGCTCTACGTGGTAGAGCCCGGCTTCACGTCGACCGGCACGGTGGCCGATCATCGGTTCCGCGTCCGCGCGGACCGGATCGCTGAAGTCGTGTTCTCGCTGGCCGCAGAGCTTGGTGTCGACGCGGACGGTCCGCTCGGTGCCGCACTCGCCAACTCCAAAGGCGCCGATTACACCGCGCGCGGCAAGCGCTGGATTCCGATCCTCGCCGAAGACCTCAAATCCGCAGGCGGAGAGGTTTGCCTCTTCGTTGGTGATCGCCAGCCAGCCGCAGTTCACGCTGCGGTTCACGCAATCCACGCCCACCTTGGCGCTGTGGGCAAGACGGTGCGCTACACCGACGCGGACCCCGCACTCACGGGTGTCTCCGTCGATGACATCACGCAGCTCGCCGCGGACATCCGCGGTGGCAGCGTCGACACGCTGGTCATGTTCGGCGGCAACCCGGTCTACACCGCGCCGTCGGAATTGGGCTTCCGCGAACTCTTGGAGGGCGACTCGATCCCTCACAAGGTTGCGCTCAGCGCCCACGACGACGAGACCACCGGACTGTGCGAATGGCGCCTGCTGGGTGCCCATGACTTGGCTTCATGGGGCGACCTGCGCGGGTTCGACGGCACCGTGACCTTGCGGCAGCCCCTCGTCGCGCCCCTGTTCGGCGGCCTTTCCAAGCTGGAGTTCCTCGGGCTGATGCTCTCGGATCCGATGCTCGACCAGCACCCCAAGCTGCTGGCAACGGGAGTCTCGGACGGTGCGTTGGGCTACGACATGCTTCGCGCTCACTGGACTGCCCAGATGGGCGGCGGCGACTTCGAAAGTTTCTGGGCGCAAGCCGTCCACGACGGCGTGGTAGCCAACAGCGCGTTCGCGCCACAAACCAGCCTCACAGTGCGCAACGATGGCCTGCGCGATGCAGTGACCAACGCCAGCGCGCCGGCGGCACCCAGTGCGAGCAACTTCGAAGTCCTGTTCACCCCGTGCCCGAAGCTGCACGACGGTCGGTTCAGCAACAACCCGTGGATGCAGGAGCTTCCCGAGCCGCTGACAAAGCTGACTTGGGACAACGCAGCGCTGCTGTCCATGAACACGGCCAAGGAGCTCGGCGCCGAGAACGGCGACATGGTCCGCATCACCATCGGTGAGCAAGCTCTCGAGATCCCCGTTTGGATCTTGCCGGGCCATGCGGATTGGAGCACCACGGTCTGGCTCGGCTACGGCCGTCGCCTGTCCGAGGGCCACCGCGCAGCGAAGCGCTCCGGCTTCGATGCGTATGTGCTGCGCACCAGCGAGACCCTCCACTTCGCTACCGGCGCTACCGTCACTGCGGTCGGCGGGTCCTACAAGCTCGCTTCGACGCAGGATCACGGAACCATGGCCGGCCGGCCGATCTTCCGGACAGCGTCCAAGTCGACGTTCCAAAGCGATCCGGAGTTCGCGCCCAAGGAGTCGCCGCTGGACAAGCAGGCGCGACTGCACGGCGAGACGGAAGCCGACCTCAACAAGTCGCTTTGGAAAGAGCGCAAATACGACGCCGAACTCAGCCCCTACCAGTGGGGCATGGCTATCGACCTCAACACGTGCACTGGCTGCAGTGCATGCGTGGTTGCGTGCGTCGCCGAGAACAACATCCCAATGGTGGGCAAGCGGCAGGTCCTGACCGGCCGTGAGATGCACTGGCTCCGGCTTGACCGCTACTTCGAGTCGCAAGACGAGAATGACGGCAAGCTCGATGTCGCAGAGGATCCCGCGGCGATGGCCATGCCGGTGCCATGCATGCAGTGCGAGAACGCACCGTGTGAAGTGGTGTGCCCGGTTGCGGCCAGCATGCACAGCCCCGAAGGGCTGAACGACATGGTCTACAACCGCTGCATCGGCACGCGGTATTGCAGCAACAACTGCCCCTACAAGGTGCGCCGTTTCAACTGGTTGGACTTCCACAACAAGGTGCCCGACACAGTGAAGATGCTCTACAACCCGGACGTGACCGTGCGTTCGCGCGGCGTCATGGAGAAGTGCACCTACTGCGTGCAGCGGATCAACGCCGGGAAGTTCGCAGCCAAACTCGACTCGAGAAAGCGCGGTGTCGACCCCATGGCCACAGAGAACCTGGCCAAGGACGGCACGATCACCACGGCTTGTCAGCAGGCATGCCCGACCGAAGCGATCACCTTCGGCAACATCCTCGATGAGACGTCGAAGGTCGCGGAGTCGCGACGCTCGCCTCTCAACTACGGGCTGTTGTCCGACTTGAACAACAAACCTCGCACGACCTTCCTCGGCCGCGTGCGCAACCCCAACCCCGCCCTCTCGGGTGCCGGTTCCTGATGTCTTCCACCACGATCCAGGTCGACGACGAACCGGAAAACCCGCTCGAGCGCGCACCGCTCGTCGAGGGCAACCACGACTTCGGTTCCGTCACTGACACCATTGCTCGCGTCGCCGAGAACCGCACGCCGCGCGGTTGGTATCTCATGTTCGGCATCGCCGTCGCCGCCCTCCTCAACCTGGGAGCCGTTGTCGGTTACCTGGTGTGGACCGGTGTCGGGGTGTGGGGCAACAACATCCCGGTTGGCTGGGGCTGGCCCATCGTCAACTTCGTGTTCTGGATCGGCATCGGCCACGCCGGCACGCTGATCTCCGCGGTGTTGTTCCTCTTCCGCCAAAAGTGGCGGACGTCGATCAACCGCGCTGCGGAAGCGATGACGATCTTCGCGGTGATGGCCGCGGGCATCTTCCCCGCCATCCACGTTGGACGCATCTGGGTCATCTATTGGGTGTTCCCGATCCCCAACCAGATGTCGATGTGGCCGAACTTCAAGAGCCCGCTGCTCTGGGACGTCTTCGCGGTCAGCACCTACTTCACGATCTCGGCGCTGTTTTGGTACGTCGGCCTGGTTCCTGACCTCGCCACGTTCCGCGACCGTGCAGCCCGCGCAGGCCGCAAGGTGGCGTCGCGCGTCTACGGCGCATTCGCCATGGGCTGGCACGGCAGCAACCGTCACTGGATCAACTACGAGAAGGCCTACCTGATCTTGGCCGCACTGAGCACGCCGCTGGTGTTCTCCGTGCACTCGATCGTGTCCTTCGACTTCGCGGTCTCCAACGTGCCCGGTTGGCACACGACGATCTTCCCGCCGTACTTTGTTGCGGGCGCGATCTTCTCCGGCTTCGGCATGGTGCTCACGCTCATGATCCCGGCCCGTAAGTGGCTTGGTCTTCATGAGCTCGTGACGCTCAACCACCTCGACAACATCGCCAAGGTGT
>CBESZZ010000077.1:0-10240 GCA_965534055.1 uncultured bacterium
GGATCGTTCGCTGACTCGCGGGTCCAGCCGTTTGGCCCCTTGCCGCGAAATCACGGTCAGTGGCGAGGTCTCCACCTGCACGGTGACCAAGTCGTGCTGGAATACACCGTTGGGCCTGATGCGATGCGGGTGATGGAGACTTTCACGGTGGAGCACGCCGGCCCGCACTCGTGGATCGCACGGCATCTCGAGGTTGCACCATCAACAGCTGCTCAGTCGATCCGTCTCGCTGCTGACGAGCGTTGGGAGATGTTGGATGCGATCACCGGCGGGATGACGGATGGGGGGATTCGCGCGCGCCTTGCATTTGGGATTCCCGGGCGGGATGAAGAGAAGGACGACGAGGGCAACGTCCGACGCACTGCACTGCCTTCCCGCGAACGGGTGGTCGGAGTGCTCGCGAACTTCGAGGCGAGCACTTCGCTCACGAACGGTGAGCATTCGGGCGGCACCTACGACTTGGTTGTTCCGGCCGGAGACAAGCCGCGCCTGATCAAGGTCCTCTACTGGCAAGGGGACCTCAAGGAACCCAAAGAGCTGCAAGCCGCAATGATGGCGTCGAGTGCTCCGAAAGGCGTGGCGGCGATGGCGAAGCCAGGCGCCGGTCGTTGGGGCGAGCCTCTGAAGACCAAAGGCCAACTCGGATTCGACACCGACCCCTACGCAGTCGACACGATCACCATCCCTTTCGAGAACCCGTTCGACTCGCGCATGCGCACGTGTGCGTTCGACTTCTTCTCGGATGGCAGGGCCGCCGTTTCGACCTGGAACGGTGACGTGTGGCTCGTGGACGGCATCGACGCGGACCTCGAAGAGATCACCTGGCAGCGATTCGCCACCGGCCTCTACGACCCCCTCGGATTGAAGATCGTCGACGACGTGGTGCACGTGCACGGACGTGATCAGATCACCAGACTGCACGACGAGAACAACGACGGTGAAGCGGACTTCTACGAGTGCCTCTCCAACGGCGTGTTCATCTCGAAGAACTTCCACGAGTTTGCGTTCGATCTGCAAACCGATGCGGAGGGCAACTTCTACTTCACCAAAGGCGCGCCCGTTCGGCCCGGCGGTCGAGGCTTCGACGAGATTCGTCCGCACCACGGCACGATCTTGAGACTGTCGAAAGATGGCTCGAAGCTCGACGTGATGGGAACCGGATTCCGCGCACCCAACGGCATCGGTGTTTCACCGGCAGGCTTGGAAGGCGTGCCCGCAGGCATCATCACGAGCGGTGACAACGAGGGCACCTGGATGCCGCGTTGTCGTTTGAACTGGATCGAGAAGCCCGGCTTCTTCGCTGGAGTCATGGACACGGCACACCGCGATACGCCCCCCACAATCTACGACCTGCCGGTTTGCTGGATGCCGATGGAGATCGACAACTCAAGCGGCGGGCAGGCTTGGGTGACCAGCGACAATTGGGGGCCATTCCAAAACCAGCTTCTCCACTGCAGCTACGGCACAAGTTCGCTGTATCTCGCGCTCACGGAGAAGGTCAATGGCCAGATCCAGGGCGGTGTGACGCGCTTCCCCGTGGGGTTCGACTCCAGCGCGATGCGGCCGCGGTTCAACGAAGCGGACGGTCAGCTCTACATCTGTGGGTTTCGCGGTTGGCAAACCACCGCGGCCAAGGAAGGCGGGTTTCATCGCGTGCGTCGCACCGAGGTCGACGTCGCCATGGCGAGCGATCTGCGTGTCACCGAAGCTGGTGTGCACCTGACGTTCACGACTCCGCTCGATCCTGAACTCGCAACGGACCCAGAGAGTTGGTCCGTGTCCCGCTGGAACTACGTGTGGACCCAGAACTACGGCTCCCCGGAGATCTCCCTGGAGCGTCCGGATGCCGAAGTCGAACAGGGCAAAGAGAACCGCGACGACGTTGTCGTCGAAGCGGCCGTGCTGTCGAAGGACGGTCTGTCCGTGTTCTTGGTCATTCCCTCGATCGCTCCTGTCATGCAGCAGCGGATTCAATGGGACCTCGAGACTGCATCGGGAGAGCCGATGCAGGGCGAGCTGCACCACTCGATCCACGCCCTCGGTACGGCAGACGCCAAGTAGATCGAATCGCGAAACAACACAGCTCGATCGGCATTGCTGTAGCTCACACGATGAACGGACAGTCCTCTGAAGCCTCCCCCTCTGCAAAGAAAGGGATCTTGGTCGTGCTCGCGGTTTTCGCGTTTGCGGTGTTGGTCGCATTCGGACTGATCGCGGCTCTAGGATTGTTGCACGGCGCCGGTGACCAGGTCGGCCGCGTGGCCGAACGCGTGAACGATCAGGGCCTGTCCGAGGATGACGCGCTCGCGTACCAGGACGACAAGGAAGCTGTCGAGGCCGAGCTTCTGAACTCTGCGGACTCCGCGCCTGCGGCAGCGGCGTTGGGCACCAAGACCGGCCGTGAACCGCAGTGGGCGACGGGGCTGCACTTGCAGCTGGCTCCGGCCTTCGCCAACGGTGCAACTGAACTCCGTGACGATCGCCGTGCTCGGTTTGTGGCGTTGCATGTTCCGCGCGGCGAGTTTGTGAGTCCATTCTTGCCGGCCGGCGTCTACCGCGCAACGTGGCGGGGGGAGTTGCAAATCTCTGCTCGCGATCGCTTCACGTTCATCGCTCGCGGGAAGGGTGCGTTTCGTATGGAGATCGATGGCGAGGCTGTTCTCGACGGTCGCCTGCGTCCGGGCGCCCCGCTGGAAGGCAAGCCACTGCGCTTGAAGAAGGGCCCACATCAGGTGGTTGCCGTCTACACGCCAGACCCCCTCGGCGATGCAGAAGTGCGTCTGGGTTGGTCCAGCCGTCAGTTCGCGGAAGAGCCGATCGACACCGCGCTGTGGCGGCACGACGCAGGTCTTTCTGAACTGGGCCGCGCCACTTTGCGGCGCACGGGCCGTGCGTTGTTTGCCAGTCATCGCTGTGCCACGTGCCACGATGGCTTCGGCGAAGCGAGCGGTCGGATGATCGAGACCACGCTCGACGGCCCGGACTTGACCGGAGTTGGAGAGCGCCTGCACGGTGGATGGATCGCGCGCTGGATCGACGATCCGCGCGCGCTGCGTGCGGACGCGCGGATGCCGGACGTGCATTTTTCCAGTGCTGAGGACGGTGCACAGTCCGACGAAGAGCGCACCCAAGCCGCTGCGGATGTTGCAGCCTGGTTGATCGCTTCGGGTTCGAAAGCAGCGAGTGGTCTCGTCGAAGGCGACGCAGAACGCGGAGAGAGCCTCTTCCGTGAGTTGGGATGCGCAGCATGCCATGTGCCTCCAGGTGCGGAAGACGTGGCAACTGTGACGCGCGCGGTTCCGTGGCAGCGGCATGCGCTTGGCGCCGTCGCCACGAAGTGGCGACCCCAAGCGCTCGTCGAGTTCCTTCAGGCTCCAGCAGCGCATCACGAAGCGATTCGGATGCCGGACTTTCAGCTGACGTTCGAAGAGAGCCGCGCGCTTGCCGCGTGGCTGCTGGAAGTTTCCGCCGCTTCGTCGAATCGCGCGGCAGACGATGAGCTACCCCAAGGCGATGCATCGCGCGGTGCAGAACTCGCGAAGGCTGCCGGTTGCGCGGCGTGCCACACAGTTCCTGGGCTCGATGCCCCCAAACCCGATCGACCGCTTCTGCAGGCTGCGAAAGCGGCCACGAGCAACCTGGCATCCGGCTGCCTCAGCGCCGACGAATCCTCGCGCGGAGCAGCGCCTGGGTTCGCGTTCACCGCTGCCGAACGCGACGCTCTGCTCGCGTTTCTCACGGACGCAGCGAGCGCTGGAGAATCCATGCAGCGGTCGGTGGTACTCGAATTTGCAGCGCGCCAAATCGAAGAGCGGCGATGCACGGCATGCCACGGATGGGAGAATGAGAAGAGCGTTTGGGCGCGCGTAGTGGATGCTCGCTACGACGCCAATCCAGAAGAACTGATTCCCAGCGAGGAAGATCCTGTAGCTCAGGGCGTGCCGGCACTGACGCACGCGGGAGCCAAACTGTTGCCGTCCTGGATGACGCGGTTTGTCGCTGGTGGGGACGGGCGCGAATCGCCGCGGCCTTGGATTGCGGCGAGGATGCCCGTGTTCAAGGGCATCGGGTCCTCGATTGTGCAGGGTCTGCTGCAACAGCACGGCTACCCCACGAGCGATCCGCGACCGGTGGTTACCGACGATGTGATGGCCGGCTACGGGCGTCAGTTCGCGTCGGAGTCTGGTGGGGTGGGGTGCACCACTTGCCACGGTGTGGGTGATCGCGAACCCACGCAGGTGTTTGAGCGGCAGGGGATCAACTTCATGCTGACCCGCGAGCGGTTGCGCCACGAGTATTTCACTCGTTGGCTGCTGGATCCCACGCGCATCGATCCGGATTCGCGCATGCCGAAGTATGCCGACGCGAAGGGCCGCACGGGAATCCGCAGCGTCCTAAACGGCGAGGCCGCGAGGCAGTTCGAAGCGGTTTGGCAATGGCTGCAGGCCGGACGTGAGGTTCGCTGAGCGCGGATCCTCGAATCGCAAGAATCGGGTCGCCCACGGCTCGGCGCGAGCCACGATCGCGCCCATGATTCACGCCGTTCAAGACGCGACGCCAAGCAGTCGTCGCGAATCCTGCCTCGAGGGTCCCCGCGACATGGCCACACCGTCCGAAGACAAATCTGCATCGCGGGACTACCAACGCATTGAGAGCGCGTTGCGCTTCTTGCAGGAACGGGCGGAGTCGCAACCAAGCCTGCAGGAAGTCGCGACGGCTGTCGGCCTGACGCAGCACCATTTGCAGCGGTTGTTCACGCTGTTCGCCGGGGTGAGCCCTAAACGTTTTGTGCAGGTGCTCACCGCGAAGCATGCGCGGGAACTCTTGCGCGGATCAAAGACGGTTCTCGAGACCGCGCTCGAAGTCGGTTTGTCCGGGCCGAGTCGGTTGCACGATCTCATGGTTGCGGTCGACGCCATGACCCCAGGAGAGTGCCGCGCATTGGGTGCTGGGATCACGATTCGCTGTGGGTTCCACTCGACTCCGTTTGGTGCGTGCGCGATTGCGGTGACTCAGCGCGGCGTGTGCGGTCTGGATTTCGGAGTCGACGTCGACGACGCGCACGCTTGGCGTGATGCGCTGGTTGCGCGGTGGCCAGGAGCTTCGGTTGTGGAGGACTCGGTGGGGACGCTGCCCTTGGTGGAGCAGATCTTCGCGCAACCTGCGGGAACCCAAGAGCGACCAACCCTCGACGTGCGCGGAACCAACTTTCAGGTGCGGGTCTGGCAAGCGCTGCTGCAGATTCCTGAAGGCGCGGTGATTTCCTACGGCGATCTCGCGGGACAACTGGGTGCTCCCGGAGCTGCTCGCGCGGTTGGTAGCGCGGTGGGGAAGAACCCCGTCGGCTACCTCATTCCGTGCCATCGCGTGTTGCGCGGTTCCGGTGTGTTGGGGGACTATCGATGGGGCAGTCTGCGCAAGCGGGCGATGCTGGCGCGCGAGTGGTGCAGGGCAACCGCTGAGAATGAACCAGAGTGATCGTCTGTTCGGACTGAACGCAGCCATAACTCTCGTTCTGCAATCGCGCGAACAGACGGTACGCTGCCAGCGTGGATTCTGTCACACAGGCTGCGCTCGGCGCTGCCATTGGCGAGGTTTGTCTCTCGCGGTACTTGGGCAACAAGGGCGTCTTGTGGGGTGCGTTGCTCGGCACGTTGCCCGATCTAGACATCTTGGCGTATCCGTTGCTCGATTCGCTGGCTCGGCTGTCGTGGCATCGCGGCATCTCGCACTCGCTGCTGTTCATGGTGGTGATGACCCCCGTGCTCGCCTGGTGCATCCGCAAAGTGCACCGCGGGAACGTGCCCGCAGGTTTGACCGCGTGGTTTGTGTTCTTGACCCTCTCCACGCATGTCTTGATCGACTGCTTCAACGTCTACGGAACGCAGATCTTTGAGCCGTTCTCGTCGCATCGCGTGCGATTGGATTGGATGTTCATCATCGATCCGCTGTTCACCACTCCAATGTTGCTTGGGGCCCTCGCCGCACTGTTTCTGAAGCGAGGATCTCGCATTCGACGGTGGGTGGCATGGGTCGGTCTGCTGCTGAGCACCGCGTGGGTGGGCGTTGCCGTGGTTGCGCATGGGACGATGGTGCGGCGCTTCGAGCAGGCGCTGGATCGCGAGGGGTTGGTTGCCGAGCGCTTGATCGTCTCGCCCACGCCGCTCTCGCTGTTCTTCTGGTCTGGTTTGGCGCAGACGGGGCCGGACACGTTCCACCGGGGCTACATGCCGTGGCTTGTTGCAGGTGCACCGGTGGAGTTCGAGCGCGTCGACCGCCACGGCGAGCGGTTGGGTGCGCTCCGCGACTCTCCTGCCTTGCGGGAGCTCGATTGGTTCAGCGAAGGGTTCTGGACCGTTGAGCTTGAATCATCTGCGCCAGGGTCGGCGGTGTTCGTAACCGATCTTCGCCTGGGCGAGACGGGGTTCGGGCGCCCCGGTGCGTCGTCAACCAACGTGTTCCGCTTCGAGATTCTCGACGGTGGAACCGCGGTGCGCATGAACCGCGCGCCGGTGGAGCACGTGGGTGAGACGCTGCGCTACGTCTGGGACCGCGCGTTCGGGGTCGACTAGGCCTTTGGACCTAGTCAGCCTTAGCGTCGGCGGTCGGCGGCGCGGGCGTGGGCTTCGAGCCCTTCCATGCGCGCCAGTTCGGCGGCGTCCTGCGCCATGGCGCGAATGCCTTCCGGATCGTCCATTTCCATCCAGTTGCGGATGCTCATGAAGTGAAACACCGACAGCCCGCCTGAGAAGCGCGCGGTGCCCCCGGTGGGAAGCACGTGATTGGGGCCTGCACCGTAGTCGCCAAAGACCATGGCCGAGCGTTCGCCCAAGAAGAGGCAGCCGTAGTTGGACAGTCGTTTGCGTGCCCATTTCGCTTGCGCGAGGTGCAGCGCGAGGTGCTCAGGCGCGAGCCTGTTGCAGACGTTGCACGCCTGGTCCAAGTCTGCGCAGAGCACGGAGAAGCCAGCATTCAGCGAAGCGGTGGCAATCTCGTTGTCAGGTAGGTCGGCGAGGAGGCGCATCGCGGCTTCCCGAACCTGTTCGATCATCTTGGCGGACGTGGTCACCAAGATGGTCACCGCCGTGTCGTCGTGTTCTGCCTGGGCAAGAAGGTCCGCGGCCACGAGCTCGGGGTTGGCCGCCTGATCCGCCAACACCGTGAGTTCGGAGGGGCCCGCCAACATGTCGATGCCCACGTCGCTAGAAACGACCATCTTCGCGGCCGTAACCCAGCGGTTGCCCGGCCCCGCGATGACGTCGGCCGCGGGCATGCCTTCGACCGCTCCCAGGGCCATGGCCACTACGGCTTGAGCGCCACCCAGGGCGAGCATGCCGTCTGCTCCGGCCACCGCCGCGGCCGCTTTGGTGAGCGTGCCCGGAGTCGGGGAGGCCACCCAGACGCAGGGAACCCCGGCGGCTTTCGCCGTCACCGCGGTCATCAGGACCGAAGAGGGCAAGGGATACCGGCCGCCCGGCGCGTAGCAGCCGGCGACCTGGACGGGTGAGAGTTCGTGACCCGCGCGGCCGCCGATGATGCCGGTCTCCAAGTT
This sequence comes from uncultured bacterium, assembly GCA_965534055.1. Taxonomy (GTDB): domain Bacteria; phylum Planctomycetota; class UBA1135; order UBA1135; family UBA2386; genus CBESZZ01. The sequence goes on from CBESZZ010000077.1 coordinate 7,553, forward strand.
GGAGAGGCTGGCGCGCTGGGCGGTCGCGAACTTGCGGATGCGATCCGCGGTCCGCTGCAGCAACTCGGATTGCTCCTTCGGCAGCTCTTCGAGAGCCGCGTCGAGCTCTGCGCGGGACACGAGCAGCGGGGTTTTCTTGTCCGACAAGTCCCCAAAACGGGCACCGGCTTCGCGGATCGCTAGTTCGCCTCGCGCACGGGTGTCTTCAAGAATCTCAGCGGCGAGTGCCAGGGCTTCCGGATCGACGGATCGTCGATCGAGAATTGGCAGTTCGTCCGGGCTCAAAGTGCGAAGCATTTGCTGAATAGACGACGTAGTCATGATGGGGAGGCATGTTGCACGATCTACACGCCTACGCAATGACGGACGGGTCGTCGCTTTCGTTCCCTGGGTTTGGCAGGAGTCAATTTGGTGATCGATTCGCAGCGGTTCGCGACTTCGGCGTCGTGCGTTCCGCCTGCCGTCGACCTTGGGTCTGGGCGTGTGGTGCCCGGCAGCGGCGCATCGGCGCTTCGTCTTCGAGCGAAGATTGTTACGCCCTCGACACCGGCCGTGCGGAAGGCGCGTCTGCGCGATCGCGATGCCGGAACTTGCGCTCGGATCCGTCGCGATCCGCAGGGTTCCCGCCTGGATATCGATGTCCCGAACGCGACAGCGCCCCGTGAAGCTCGGCATCCTGGGCTTCGCGGGCTGGGCCAGTCACCGCCCGCCGGAGTCGGCGGGGCGCTGGATCCCTAAGTCCCGGTACTTCTTGCGATACTTCGCGGCGAGCTCGGTTTGCTTGTTGCGCAGATCCGTGCGCGCACCGTTTGTGAACGCGTGGAGAATGCGTGTGCGAAGCGCGAGAGGGTCACCGTCCGTGACGATCAACGTCGCTTCTTTGCCGACCTCCAAAGAGCCCAGCGTGTCGCCAACCCCCAGGATCTCGGCCGCATCCAGCGTCAGGGTGCGCAGCGCGCGTTTCGGATCCAGTCCGTGTGCGATCGCCGCGGCGACCTCGTAGGGCAGGTTGCGCTCGTTCCAAAACTCGGCGCCGGAGCCGATGCAGAACTTCAGGCCGGCCGCGGCCATCCGCGCGGGCCGCTCATAGGGGGTCGCCACCGGCGTATCCCGGCGTCTTGGCAAGACATGCACGCCGGTCAGGATCACCGGGATCTCCTCCCGCACGAGCATTTCCGCGCAGTCTGCGGCGTCGCGACCACCGACCAGCACTGTTTGGAACCCTCGGCTCTTGGCCCAAAGCACGCCAGACTCGATGGCTTCGCGTTCGTTGGCCTCCAAGAACACCGCGGTTTCTCCGCGCAGCGCCGGTCCGAGCGCATGAAGGCGCACGTCGGTGGGAAGAGATGCATCGACTTCTCGCGCCGCGTGCCATGCGGCCGCGGTATCGAAGACGGTGTCGAGCGAATCCCGCTGCTCGGTGATCGGCTTCGCGTCGCGACGGAATGTCCCGCCGAAGAAGCCGCCAAAAGTGGAGCGGCGGGCGGGCCAGCTCACGACGAGTCCGGCGAGTTGCTTCACCGCCATGTCTTCGTTGGTCCAGCCGTCAAGCCGCATGACCGACGCTCGACCTGGCAGCAGCCCGCCGCGAGGTCGAAGGCCCATGGTCAGGATCCCATTGCTGCGTGTCACCGGCAGCACCGTGTTGTCCGGGTTCACTGCGACCGCAGCGATGGCTTCGGGTGTCATCGCACCGACTTCGGTGGTGTCCACCGTCTGCGGCACCTGACCGATCTCTGCGAGACCCATCGTGGTCCACGCCGCGATCAGGCCTGGATAGATGTGTAACCCGGTGCAATCGATCGCATGGATCAGTTCGCTTCGCAAGCGCAGTGACTCCGTGGTGATTGCGCGGATCTTGCCGTCTTTGAACAGCAGGGCCGCACCTTCCACTGCAGGGCCGGACACGGGGTGGATGGTGGCGCCGGTCAGCGCCACGGTGCCCTGGATCGGGCTGGCCTTCGGGATCAGGTCCTGTGCCGGCGCGACTGCGAAGATGGCCGCGGCGGTGAGGCTTCGAATCATGAGAGTGGGCTGCATCAGTTGCCCTCCTGGTTGCGCGACGCGCCGCTGCGGGTGCAGCACGAATAGTCTGCTGAGTGTCCGCGGCCACCGAGCCAATACGCATCGCGGGTTCGCCGCAGCGGCTTGTCGGTGGTGTCTTCTTTTTCGTCGCTCTCGTCTTTCTCTGTGGCGAGCAGCTTCTGCAGGATGCGCTGACGTTCTTGGTCCGCGACTTTGCGCAGCTTCGCGTCTTCTTCGAGCGAGAACATGCAGGTGCCGTCGACGAACGTCGCTTCGCACCGTGCGCGGTACGTCAGCGGGTCGTCTGACCAGATCACGAAGTCCGCGTCCTTGCCGGATTCCAGGGTGCCAACCCTGTCGCCGACGCCCAACTGAATCGCCGGGTTGGCGGTGACGAAGCGAATCGCCACGGCGGGTGGAACATTGCCGTACTTCACGGCCTTACCGGCTTCGGTATTTACACGGCGCGCAAGCTCGTTGTCGTCGCTGTTGAACGACACGCAGACGCCGACCTCGTGCATGATCGCCCCGTTGTCCGGAATGGCGTCCAGCACTTCGTATTTGTAGGCCCACCAGTCGCTGAAGGCGGACGCTCCAAGAGCGACCTCGCGAATGGCTTCTGCGATCTTGTAGCCCTCGAGAACGTGCTGGAAGGTGCCGATC
>CBESZZ010000078.1:0-10203 GCA_965534055.1 uncultured bacterium
CCCTCTCCGCGGGCTCGCTGTGCCCGTCGTGTTCGCGATCGGAGTCTTGGCGATGCCAACGCTCTGGGACGGGCGCGTGTTCTTGGCGCTACCCGCTGCGGCGTTCTTGGTGTTGGGGCGACAGCGCCCCGCGACGTGGCTGGTTTGCGGCGTGTTGCTGTTCATTCTCGCAGTGGGCTTCATCAAGCTCTCCGCCGCGGTACTCGGCGCGGTGTGCATCGCGATGGTGTTGTGGCACGTTGCGCGCAGGCCTGGTGGGGGGATGCTGCGCGCTGGCTGGATGGCCGCGGCGTGCATCCTGATCGTGCTCGGGGTGTGGCTGGCGCTTGGCTACTCCCTCTCTGGAATCGACGACTTCGTCCGATCCAGTCTCGCCATTGTTGGGGGCTACTCCGAAGAGATGGCGCTCGCGGGTTCCAATCGACTGCTGGTGCACGGCCTTGTTGCCTTGGGTGGGCTGGGCGTCGTTGGTCTGCTGTGTGTGCGTCGTGCTGGGTGTTCGTTGGGTGGTTTGGCGCTCTTTGGTCTGGCCGCGTTCATGGCCTTCAAGTTCGGCTATGTGCGCCAGGACGCGCACATGATGGGGTTCTTCTTCGCCGCAGCCCTGTTGCCAGGCGTGCTCTGGGCTAGCGGGAGTTTGGCGGCGTCGAGGACCGGAGCTGAAGAAGCGTGGAGTGGCCGCTGGCAAACCATGTTCTTGGTCTCCTGGACGCTGGTGTTCGTCGTGTCGGTCTCGGGATTGCACGCGCTCGTCAAGAAGGATGAGCATCGCGGCGGGCTTCCCATCAAACGATGGCCGGCGTTTGCCTATCAAACGGCGAGCGAGACTTTGGGCGCACTCACAGACCTTGGTGCGCACCGAGCGAAGTTGGAGCTTTGGCGCGACCAGGCCCGAGCGGCTGCCGACTTGCCTGAGCTGGAGCGACGCATCGGAGGGCGCACGGTCGACGTTCTTGGCACCTCACAGCAGTTCGTGTCGTTCAACGACCTGAACTACGTGAACCGCCCTGTGTTCCACAGCTACCAGGCGAACGGCGCGGAGTTGGCGCAACGCAACGCTGCGTTCTTCGCGAGCTCCATCGCACCGGACTTCGTGGTCCTCGATGGTGAAGAGATCGATGATCACCTACCAACTAGCGAAGATGGCGCAGCGCTGGCAACCGTCCTGCAGTCCTATGACTTCGCTGCTTCAGAGGGCAAGTTCGTCTTACTGGAACGGCGTGTAGATTGTCCGCGCGACGGTGGCCCGACACCCCGTCTCGGCGACAACTGGGTCAACACGCGGGTTGGATTTGGCGAATGGGTCGATTTGACCGTCGGTGAAGGTCGGCGTGCGATGACCGATGCCGGGTACCTGAAGCTGGATATCGGCTACAGCTTCATGGGCTCTGTGCGTCGCACCCTGCTTCGCGCGGCGCCGGTGTTCTGCGTGTTCGAGTTGGATACCGGGAAGCGCGTTTCCTACCGGGTGATTCCTGGCGGGATCAGCGCGGGTGCGTTGATCGATCCGTTCGTGGAGTCGTTGGAGGATCTCGCGATCCTGACCGCAGGGGTTGGCGAGAGTGCTGACGGCAGGTTGCCCCGGGTTGTGCGGCTGCGCGTCGATGTTGATCCAAGCAGTTTGCATTGGTTCCGTCGCGACGTGGGGGTTCGCATCGACGCGCTGGCCCTGCCAACACGACCGCCGCAAGTTGCCGGGCCGTTCTGGCGGCATCGGTACGGAAAAGCTCTCGGGCACTCTTTCGCCGCACTGTCGCATGGCGAAGGGACGTGGTCCAAGAAACCTGGAGACGCGCTGCTGCTCCATGCGCCAGCCGCGGTAACCCTCAAGGTGCCGGAAGGCGCTGTGTTCGTGCGCGGACTGTTCGGCCTGGATCCCCTGGCCGCGAATCCCGACCACGCGACTGATGGGGTGACGTTCGCCATCGAAGTGGATCAAGGCGGCGTACCTTTGCGGTTGTTTGAGCAACGGGTGTTGCCGCCGTGGGGGAACGAGATTGCCGAGGAATACTCGTTTGAAGTGCTGATCCCCGGCCAAGGTGCGCGGCAAATCCAGCTCCTGGCTGAGCCCGGTGGACACAGGGTGCTCGACTGGTGTTGGTTCGCGGATCTTGAGTTCGCTGCCCGCGCGTTGCGAGACGATGACGAGCCACGATGATCGGCCGCCATGACTAGCAACCGGGGTTGAGCGAGAGTTCGTTACCGAGCCGGAACTTCTACGGGCCAGTTTGGTGCGACGATGAACAGCGTCGCTTCACCTCGATCCAACGCGTCGGTGATGTTCGTGTCGGTGATGTCCATGTAGTGATTCCTCGGGATTGGCTCGACCACGAAGTGGCGGCCAGCGTTCACGAAGATCGCAGCAAGCATCAAGACGGCAACCCATCGCGTGACGTGGGAGGTTCGCGCAAGCAGCACCAGACACCAGATCGTGGCGACGTAGGGGATCACGAAGAACCGTTGCCCCGCTCCAAACGCGCTGAGCCCTTCGAGCGAGCCACCCCCACGCACGGCAAGCGCCGCCAAGTTGGCGAAAACCACGAACATCGCGCCCATCGCGAACCAGCGCGCGCGCCCGGAGAGCCACAGAGGCACAGAGAGGAAGAACAACCAGAACGCCGCAGCCAGCACCGAACACGTGTTGAGGTGCTGTGCATAGTCGATGGGCCCTGCGAACAAGCCCGCGGCGTAGGCACCCAAAAACAAGCGTTGCACGCCTTCCCAGTCGGGTGGTGGGCCCGCGAGCGAAGGGTCCCAGCTCGATCGCAGCATCAAGAACTGGATCAAGGCCACCGCCACGACGCAGGCGAGCAACGTCCAGCTAGCCCTCGAACGCTCTCTGACGGCCGCCCAAAACCAAAGCGGAGTCAGCATCAGCACGTGCGGGCCCGAGAGTCCAGCGATGACGATCCACGCAACGTCGCGCCGGGTTGTGCTCGGGGATTCCGCGCTTCGGGTTAGTCGGTCGAGCGTGACCGCGAGCAATCCGAGGGTGAGCCACCAGTGGGCGTTCACGAGGACGTGCATGGTGTGGCCGCCATGCGGAACCACGGCCACCGCGACGCAGAACGCGGCTCGCACCCCGATTGGCCAGGCGATGCTGAGCACGGTCCAAAGCGTCCAGCCCACGGCGAGCAGCGCGGTTGCCGTGTAGATGGTGGGTGCGCCAGCGGCTGGAAAGAGGTCCGCAAACAGCGCCACCAAGCGGGCGGGCACGTGGAGGTAGCCACTACTGTGTTCCACGACGCTGGCTAGGCCACTGACTCGAGCGCCCAAGAAGAACGTCGTGCCGTCCTCTGCCCAGAACGTGGGCTCTTTCACGTTGGGCCAGCGCCGCAGGGCGAAGGCCAGCACGCAGGACGCCACGATCAGCACACGCCACCAGAGGTACTGGGCTGCGTGTGATCCGTTTCGCATGCGGGTCATGCGGGGATGGTAGCTCGTGGAGCGATGAGGCCCCTGATCTACATGGTGATCGTGGGCATGAACTGTGCCGGCATGAGCTTCACCGGCTTCAAGTCTCAGCCCGTCACCCGTTCCGCGGGTGGGTGGGCCCTGGGCCGACCCATCCGCCGCCGCTGCTACTGCAGCGTGATCGCCTGGACGGTTTCCTGTCCGATCGTCACTGGGTTCACGGTGCCGCTGTAGGCGGTGAACTCCACCGTGATGCCAGATGGCAGGCCCGCGGGAACCACCGCGCTAAACGTCAGCGTGCGGCTTTGGTTCGGGTTGAGCGTCATGCTCTCGATGGCGACCGGGCTGAAGACATCCACGGGGCCGATCTTGGTCAGCGCCAGTGCAGCTGCTGAGTCGATCGCCGCGGGCGTGGCGTCGTTGTAGGTCAGGCTCAGCGTCACCGTTTGGCCGGGGGCCGGGTTGTTGTTGTTCACGGTGAGCGTGTGTGGCACCGGCGTGAAGCGCAGCATGTAGCCGCCCGAGTCCAGGTCGCTCACGTAGAACCGGAATGGATCGAGAGGGTAAATGCCCCAGCAACCCGCGTAGTTCGGGCTCGGGAAGCAGCCTGCACCGGTTGGCAAGAACGTGTCGTAGGACGCGATCTCCACAGGGTTGGCCGGGTTCTTCAAGCTCGCGACGCGCACGCCTTCCTTGTAGTAGCTGACGAACAGCAGGTCGCCTTCGACCCAGACGTTGTGAACGATCGAAGAGTTCGCGCCGGTCTTGTAGGCGCCGACCTGCACGAAGTTGGACAGGTTCGACACGTCCCAGATCCGCACAGCCCCACCGACACCGCTCGGGCTGTTCTCGTCGGTTGTGTAGACGAAGCGACGGTCCGGGGATGGCCACGCGTTGTGGGTGAACGAGTTGGAGTAGTTCACCGAACCCATCAAGGATGGGTTGCTTGGGGTCGTTACGTCGTAGAGTGCGAGCCCTCCGGTGAGGAACGAGCAGTAGGCGACGTTGTCCTTCACGATGACGTCGTGTGCGAACACGTTGCTGATCGTGGTGCCGAGCGTCGCGATGTGGGTGGCGTTGGTGATCGTGCTGATGTCGTACACCTCGATCATGCTCGTGCGGTTGCTCACGCAGTAGAGCGTGTTGCCCTCGACCCACATGTTGTGAACGCCGCGGTTGATGACCCGCTCCACGATTTGCGTCACGAAGGTCGGCGCCATGGGGTTGGGCAGCAAGTCGTAGACGAACACGCCGCCACCGCTCGATTCGTTGCTAGCGAACAGGTAGCGCCCGTTCGATTTGACGTCGCCCACACCGTAGGACTGGCTTCCGGCCGGGTAGCCCGGAGGTGAGATGTCCACCGAAACCGGCGCGCTGGGGTTCGCCGTGTCGATGATCGTGAATCCCTGGCTGCGACGCGCCATCAGCATGTAGCGGTCCTGGTGGACCCATACATCGCCGGTGGTGCACGGTGCCATAGGGACGGTCGCTTCTAGCGACATGTTGACGGGTTGTTGGGCTTGTGCCGTCGGGCTGACGAAAACTGCCGCTGTCAGACCAAGGAGAGCTAGAGGGACGCGCATGAGTTCGGAGGGGTTGGAGAGAGGGCAGAAACGAATGGGGGGGGAGCGAAGCGGGGGCTGGCTTCTCTAGCGGAAGACGAACTGACGGCCGACAGGCACCGCGAGTCGCGGAGCGATCGTGCCAGCATCCGGGATCACAACCATCTGCAGCACCCACTTACTGCCGGTCAGTCCTTCATCGTTGGGGATTGCGATGTTGAACGTGTCTTGGTTGCGGAAGATGCCTGGCACGGTCACGGCTGAGCCGGGAACCGCATAGATGTGCACCGGGCGCGGCCCGATGATCGGCAGGAGCGACGAGTTGCCGAGGGCATACAGCCCAATCAGGCCAGGCGGGAGCGCGGTCGTCACCGTGATCGTGCCGCCGATGGCGGGCACGTCGGGTGTGAACTCGAACCCACCGCGCTGTGCTGAAGCGTACGGCGCGGTGATCTGCATTGTCCCGGTCAGTGAAGTCGTTGCGGTGAAGCAGAGGTCCAAGCTGAGCGCGGTTGCAGCCGTGCCGTCGATCGAGCCCGTTCCAAGGAACGCGGTCTCGCGGACGTTCAGAGGGCCGGAACCGGTCACTGTGGTGGCGTAACCGCCGAGCACCGAGTCGTGGACGGCCATGCCGGAGTCAGCCACGGCGAACGTCGCAGTGTTGCCGAACGCACGGGCGTTGCCGACTTCGAACGTTCCGTTGCCAGATTTCGCGACGCGGAGGTTGCCCTGCGCGCGCAGCTCATCAATTGCGCCGTCGACGACGCATGCTCCACCGGGTGTCACGGGACTCAAATCCAGCGCGAAGCCGCTCGGCGCAATCGTCTGCAGAGTCGCCATCCGCAACCGCATCTTGGTCAAGCCCGCGTCGCCCTGGATGCGCAGGGCATCCACGCCTTCCGCTTCGAGATACAGCGCCTCGAACTCGATCGCGCGCGTGCTGCCTGCCAGGCGATTCACGGTGAATGCCGTGGCTGTCGCGTCGAAGTTGCAGCACTCGACCAGATACAGGTCGGAGCCACCGCCACCGGCGTGGGTGCCAAGGTAACCCTGTGCCACGTTCCGGGTCGTGAGGTTGTCGAAGAGCAGCGTGTCACTGCGTCCGCTGCCCGAGCTGTCGAACTGAATCGCGGTGGGCATCCCAGAGAAGTCGCACTTGGAGATGTTCAACCGACCAAAGTCGTTGTTCTCGGCGAAGTCCGCGATCACACCCGCGACTGATTGACCGAAGATGTTGCAGTTCTCAACCAGCAAGTTGGGGTCGGTGGCCGTCGCAGTGTTGACCGCTGGGTTCAGGTTGATCGCCGCCGTTCCGCCGCGGATCTCAAGATCGCTGATCTTGAAGAAGTTGCTCGTCACCTGGAAGCCGTTGAAGCCGGTCATGTTGATGAACGACCGACCGTTCGAGCTCGAAATCTCGAAGCCGTGAGGCTTGTCGATCACCACATCGAAGTCACGCTCCATCGTGATCGATGGCACAACCTGCGCGTTGATGTCGGCGAATGCGATGTCCGTGCCGAAGCCACCGAGCTGGGCCTGCTCCATGGGCGAGAGCTGTGCCACCGTCAGCTGCTGGTTGGTCAGCAGGATGGTTTCGTTGAGCGACAGGAAGGCGTCCCCGATCTGGCCGTGGGATCGCGAGTCGTTCACAAATGCCAGTGAGTGCAGTGCTGCTCGGCTGTGCCGTACGGGCGCCGTCGTGGCGGACGCGGCCGGACCCTTGGGGCCCTGGGCTGAGGCCGTGGTCGAGAGGGGTGAGCCCGCGACCAGAAGTGCGGACAGTGCGAGGAACGAGAAGTTCGTTGTCATGGATGGGACGAGGGCGAGGGCGCAGGCAGGACAATGGCGCCCACAACAGGATAACCGGCGACAGTGGGTTGCTCGGTTGGCGCTGCGAAACGGCCTGATCCACCGCGAATTCCGCATGGACTGAGACCCCTGCGAACCTCGGATTGTTCCCTTCCACGGGGCTTCGGGGCAAAAAGCGTCAGGTTCCCAAGTCCCGTTGCCGTCGGGGTTCTAGGAAGCCCCGAGAACCCTCAAATCGCTGCGCGAGGCCAACTCCTGGTCGATCCCCGTCGCCAGGAGCCATGAGCGGGCAAAAGTGCGATTGCGAGACGCCGTGGCAGGCATGGTGCCAGGGTCGCCCCGCAACCGCTCCGATTCCGCCTCTGTTAGTTCAGAAGATGCGGAAGCTGATTCGGTGTCTGCTCGCCGAGCACGCTGGCGGGCTCAATTCCCAGCCAGTTCAGGCAGGACGCGTAGACCCGCCGGAAGTCGCAGGTGGCGGGCACGTCGCCGTCGACGAGTGCGTTCAGATCGGGTGGCTCGCCGTGAGCGCCGGCTTGGACGCCGCCACCCAGTACGAACAACGGGCCGGCCGCGCCGTGGTCGGTGCCCAAGCTGCCGTTCTCGGCCGCCCGGCGCCCGAACTCAGAGTGCACCACAACGAGTGTGGACTCTGCGCGGCCCGAAGCCTTGAGGTCTGCCATGAATGCGGCGAGTGCGGAGCCCAAGTTGCGCAGCAGGCCATCGTGTGTTGCGCGTTGGTTCGCGTGCGTGTCGAACCCCGAGTAGGGCAAGTGGAACAGTCGGGTGCCGAATCCCGAGCCGATGATGCGTGAGGCCAAGGATAGGTGGCGACCAAGCGCGGTGTTCGGGTAGTCGGTGCTCGCTTTGTAGTTCGCGGTGGCTTGGCGCAAGCGCTCGGCCTGACGCGCCGAGTCGGCGGCCACGTCTGCAATGAACGAAGCCATCGATCGCGGAATGTTTGTCGGTGAAGCAGTCTTGCCGGCGTCGGATGCCAAGTCGTTGAGGAATGTGCTGAGCTCCTCTCTTCGTTCACGTGTTTGGTTGCCGGCACCGGCTACGCGAAGCTCGAAGTCTTCGAGCTTCGAGATCGACGGCACGACCACGCGGCGGCCGCGCAACGCCAGCGGAACTTCGAGACTGCCGACACTCGCGGCGGGAACCTGTACTCCGGCGTCCAGCAATCGATCCGCGGCGCGCCCAAGCCACCCGGTCGTGTCCGGGCGCACCCGATCGAACTCGGGTAACGCTGTGTGCCAGATGTCGCGACTGCGGAAGTGGGAACGGTCGGGCGCCTCCATGCCCACGCTGTGCACGAGAGCACCCTGGCCAGCTTCGAACACGCCCTGCAGCGCCTGTAGACCCGGGTTCAGCCACGTGTCCGGGAGCGCTTCCCACGCGTTGGTTTGCACTTCGTGCAGCGTCGGACGCAGTTTTGCGTACCGGTCGCGATCAATCGGAAGCGCGGTGTTCAAACCGTCGTTGCCGCCCACCAGCTCCAAGACGAGCAACGTGCGGTCGTTCGTCGCGGGGCTCCACACGCAGCCTGGTGCCGGTACAGTTCCTGGACGCGGGCCCAGGATGCCGCCGAGGCCCTGCATCGCGAAGGGCCACGCTGCAGCCCCGCCGAGAAATGATCGTCTGTTGATGGTCATGAAAACGTTGTGGTTACGGCTGCCTGGTTCATGGCTGCTGAGGTCACGGCTGCCCAGGTCACGGCTGTATGAGTTATTGCTACAAGAGCTGGAAGTCAGGCAGGCTCGCGACGAGCTGCATCGTTCCAGCCGCACTTCGTTGCTGTGAAAACTTCGCGATGTCGAGTGTTCGCTGCGGTCGAATCGTTGGGTCCGCCACGTGGCCGTCGAGCAGGTGTTCGATGGCGGTCGTCCAAGGGGAGTCGGAGTTGCCGAGAAGCTGCTTCGCGTCCGTTGTGAGACCAGCCATGCGCCCCTCGAAACATGCCGCGGCGTAGTTGGAACGGGCGAGCCAGGTCGCGGGGTTGAGCCATGCGCGTCCGCCTCGCCAACCTTCGACGCTGGGCGGCTCCAACAGCGTTTCGCCCATTTTCGCGGCTGCGCGCGCGAGCTCGGGCGAGGAAGCGCGGCTGCCCATGGCGCGGACGAGCCCTACAACGAACTCGGTCGGACTCTTGATGCGGCTACGGTACGCGCGCTCCGAGAAGAACAACTGGCTTTGGAGAAGCGAGGCGACCGTGCGGCCGATGTGTCGTTCCTGTGCGGTGAACTCTGCAGCTGCTGCGTCGATTTCCGATTCGGTTGGATTGGGATGCACGAAGAAAGCCAGTAGCGAACCGGCGATGAATCGCGCGCAGCTTGGGTGTGCTGCGACCTGTGCGATGACGTCCTCACCGCGAAGGTTGCCCGACACTCCGAGCACGGTTTTGCGTTTCCCGTCGTGCTGCGATTTGTCGAAGAAGAACTTCCCGCGACGCACGTGCCAGCCGGTGAAGGCGCGGGCTGCATCGACCACGTCGGCTTCGTCGTAGTCGTTGCCGCGACCTAGGGTGAAGAGTTCAAACAGCTCGCGGGCGAAGTTCTCGTTGGGCTCACCCACGCGGTTGCGGTCGTTGTCCAGCCAGCGCAGCATCGCGGCGTCTTGCGCGACCGCGAGCAGGAGCGCATCGAACGAGCCCAGTCCCAAACGATCGAACAGTGCGAGCTGCCGCGCCATCGCTGCTGGGTCCTGAATCTTCACGTTGCTGGTCGCAAAGTGATGGTGCCAGAAGTAGCTCATGCGCAACCGCAAGGCGTTGTCGAGGTTCAAGCGACCCTCCGCGCCTTCGCTCAGTTCCATGAATCGCCATGCACGGACCCGATCGATGTCCGTGAGGGCGAGCACGGTGTTGAGTTCGGCGACCGTGGCTGCGGCTTCCGCGGTCGCGGAGTGGTGAATGGAACCTATGGCCGCCGAGAACCCGTCCTCGACCAGTCGAGTGCGCTGTTCAAGCGATGCACCGAAGCGCACGCGGCGCAACAGGTGGCCTGCGCGGCGCAAATCAAAAGGCGCATCCGCCGTGGGTAGCCAGGGTGCCAGCGGATCTTTCATCGATCGGATCTCCCGGCGTGAAGTACGATCTGTAAGCCCGATTCGATGGCGGTCGCGCGAACGCTGACTTCGCCCAGCGCGCCGACGACCGCCGCGATCGTGCGCACCATCGTGGTGGCTTCGACCTTGGTCTCACCGGTGTCGAGTCGCCGACCGAGCACGAGGAAGTCTTCGATCTCGGCGAGGTATGCAGCGATCTGGGGGCCCTGGAAGCGGAGCTCGTCCAGACCATCGAGTGGTTCGACTCTGCTGATCGCCGCACTGTTGGCCCGCAGCGCGATGGCCATGCTCATGGCGGCATCCACGGTCGAAGAGTTGAGCAGATGTCTGCCCGTTATCGCAACGCACGGTG
>CBESZZ010000079.1:0-10202 GCA_965534055.1 uncultured bacterium
CATCTGGGAAACCGCCGTCGAAGCCGATGGCGAGATGACGCTCGCGTTTCTATGCGGCGGTTATTTCCTGCCCAACGTGTTCAGCGTCATTAACTTCCTGACGCCAACGATGCCTGCGGTGAACCCAGCTGCAGACAACTCTTACGGGTTCACTGTCGTGAACTTGGACGGCACGTCGGCAGGGGGCACCGCGCCTCTGACGGTTCGCGACGACCGCTAGGCCACATCGCAGCGAACGCCAGTTGGCGCCCTGCTATCAGACCCGCCCTGCTGTTTCGCTTCGCGAAGTGCTGGGGCGGGTTTTTCGTGTCGCGAAGGTGCCTGAATGTGCTGCTTGCAGACTCCACGAAGTCCATGCAGTTGTTGTTGCGCGAACGCCGAGATCCATGCATTTTCACCGCTGCAGTCACGCCGCACCAAGGACACAGCACATGAGGGATTCAGCACCGTCGTTCGTCCGGGCACGTCATGCAGGCTCCAGAGGATCGGCCAAGCGCTGGCTCACCACAGCCGCATGGAGTTGCTTGGCATTTTCGGCCCTCGTCGCGTCTGGATGCACAGACGGTGAGTCCGCGAAGACCGATGGTCCATTCCAACTGAAGTGGGCAAGCGGACCGGAATCCGCGCGAAGAATCGCGATGCAGCCCCCCAACCCAGGAGTCGTCGCACTCGCATCCCGCACCGCAGCAGGGGCGTGGATCTTGATGGAAGCCGATGAGGGCAAAGCAACGCTAACGATAGACGCCAACGAAGCTCTGCTGCTGCCAGTCCATGAGACGCTCGAACGATCCCCGGGCGATCGTTTCGCGGTGATGTTCTCGACCAACTCGATGGCCAAGGAAGCGCTCGCCGAATGCGTCCTGCGTATGAATCGCGACGAAGACCTGCCGCAAGGAATCGCGCAGGTGCGCATCGAATGGTGACGCGCCGCTAGGTAGGTAGCGAAACCACCGGATCCCGCGCATCCACTTCCACTTCCCGCGCCACGCTAAGCGCATCGAGGTATTGCTCGCGCGTCCAGTCTTCGGCGCCGAGGGTCTTGAGGTGCGCCGTCGAGAACTGCACGTCGAACAACTGCACCCCGGCGTTGTGCAGCGTCGCCGCAGCGGCAAACAGCGCGACCTTCGACGCGTTGGGGCGGCGGTGAAACATGCTCTCGCCGGCAAAGACGCCACCGACCTGCACGCCGTAGAGACCGCCGACCAGCTCACCGCCAAACCAGACTTCGACGCTGTGGGCGTGGCCCACTCGATGCAGCCGTTCGTAGGCCTCGACAATGTCGCCGATGATCCACGTGCCGTCACATCGTCCCCGGCTGCACTCGCGGATCACCCGACCGAAGGCCTGGTTCCATGAGACTTCAAAACGCAACGGTTCGTCGGATTCCGTCAAAGCTCGGTTGCCAACCCGGCAACGCTTCAGCAGCTTCTGCATGCTGCGCGAAACGTGCAGGCGATCGAGCGGCAACACCGTTCGCGGGTCAGGGCTCCACCACAAAGGCGGGATGCCCTCTTCGTACCACGGAAAGATCCCCGATCGGTACGCCGCGACAAGTCGCGCCGGGTCAAGGTCCCCGCCAACCGCCACCAGCCCGTCGCCATCGCTGGCCGTTGGGTCTGGAAACACCGGTGGTGAACCGGGTGCTAGGTATGCGGGGATTCGCTTGTGATGGCGCATGGGCGGGCGGAAGCATAGCCCGCGAATCCCACGGGACGCCACGGCAGCGATCCGGTGGTCTAGCCGCCGATCAGCACGGCGGCACCATCGGTTAGTCCGACCCGCGAGCCGTCGCCGAGCACGCCCTGGAAGTAGAACTTCTGCCCGATAAATCCGACCTGGTTGGGGATCGTCAGCGGGAAGGAAACGGCCGAACCGTTCCATGTGGGGCCGAGTGCCGCAGCAAACGCGCCATCCAGCAGCAGCTCACCCGGCATGCCAGGACCTGTGAGACCGAAGTTCGGAATCGCCATGCCGCATGGGAAGCTGGGCAACGGGGTCGTGGACAGACCCAACGCGGAGGCCGCGGGCGTGCCCATCTGGATCGTTGGATCGTGGATCGAGAACGTGAGGGTTTGCCCAATGCGAGCCTGACCCTGCACGCCGAAGCTGCCCGCGGGGTTGATCCCACAGCCGTGCACCGCAGAGCCGTGCAGACGGCGCAGCGTCATGGTCCCAACTGCACCGGGCAGGTTCAGAAACGGACCGGATGCCGTGGTGACTCGCGCGATCGGAGCGTGCGGCAGGGTGGCCTGGTTGGACGAGTTGTAGGAGCTACCGCTGTCGGTTCCCGCGTCGTACACAAACATCGGCGCGGTCACTTGGTCGATCCAATCGCCGTTCTGCATGAGTGACAAGCCGTGCACGCCAACGAACCAGTCGGGGCTTGGTGCCACCATGGTTGCCAGTGACAACTCGGGGAACTCCGTGGAAACGGTAATCTGCGTCGTCAGGGTGCCCGGTGAGTTGATTCCGCCGAGGCGGAACCACTGCTGCGCGTCGTCGCTGGCGATCAGCGCATTCACTTCGGACTGCAGACTTCCGTTCGAACCAAACTCAGCGACTCGCTGAATCCCAACGCTAGCCTGCGCACCAGGAGCCCAAAGCGAAGCACTGGACCGATGGTTCGTGCCGACGAGCTGCGAGTAGTGCGGGTTGCTTGGGAACGCGATCGGATGCGTCGCCCGGCTCCACGTGCTGTTCAGCACGAGTTCGAACGTGGCTGTGCCGTTTTGAGCTTGAAGCGAGGGAGACGAGACAGCGCAAACGAGGGCGCCGATCCAGAGGAAGCTGCGGGTCATAACGGGTCTGGTGGTGCTTGAGAGCGAGGGCAGGCGTTCGGTTCGCGGATCTAAGACTGTGATCCTAGGGTCACGGTCCAGAAATGGGGGTGAGGACATGCGCGACCGGGATCTCGTCCCAACATCGAACCATGTGCCCCCCGATTTCGCGAGGGGGGGCATCTACGGAACAGAGACCCAAAGGGATCCGTCTTTCGCCCAGATTCGCGGATCCATGTGGCGCGCTCATTCGAAAGAGCCACGGCTGGCGCGATCAAGGTCCTATTCGTGGGCTCTCCGCCGTGCCCCCTAGCGAAACTGAGCGCCCGTTCGGAGCGGCATCCACCCGTCTTGGGGCCGCTGAGACCATCCCGCCGAACCAGAACTACCCTGCCAAGAACCTGAGCACCGCCTTCGCACTGCGAGGCTCTCCAGTTCTGAACGACTCCGCACCCCCCCCATGTCGGACACCACCTCAACCCGAAGCATCACCATCCAACGCACCCTGCGTGCCGGCCCCAGCGCCGTGTTCAACGCGTTCGTCAAGCCGGCTCTAGTGGAGCAATGGATGAAGTGCGACGGCGATGTGAAGCTGCAGCTAGAGCTCTGGGACACCCAAGAAGGGGGCCGCTTCTGCACCATGATGTCCTTGCCGGGCCAATGGGAAGCCAACACCGACGGCCACTTCACCGAAATCGTGCCCGATCGCCTGTTCGCCTACGAGAGCGATGCGAACGCAGCCATGAACATGCCGGCGATGTCAGTGCGCGCTGAACTCGAATCCATCGACACGGGCACCAAGCTGACGGTGACCCACGCGGGAATCCCGACCGAAGAGCTCCGCACCACGATCCGCGGCGGATGGACTGCGAGCTTGAGCTTGCTCGACGCACTTCTGCAGCAGTCGCAAAAGGCGAAGTAACCGGCGTGGCGCGAGCTGCGCCGTGGATGAGAGTCGGCTCAGACTTCGATCATCTCGTACACCCCGTCTTGGTGCTTTTTCAATCGACCCTTCTCCACGAGCGCCGCCCAGACCTCGGGCGGATACTGCTCCGGAGCGTGCACACCAACGATCGAAGACTTGCGCCCGGAACTCATGGCGTCGTGCCCCAGCCGAGACTCATCATCTTCGCGGGTCAGCTTGAGCCGCCGCCGGTAGGCCTTCATCGCACGCTTCAGAGTCTCCTTGGAGATCGAACCGTCCTCGTTGTATTCGACGAGTTTGTCGTTGCTGGCCATCGTGCCAGGGTATCCCGCCTCGCGAGAAAGCGACACGTCAAGATCGCAAGCCACATGCTCCGGCCGACCAGCGCCGAGGTGAGGTCCCCCACGCCGCAGAGCAAACGCGCTCGCGATGCGGACCCGGAAGAATCCGCGGGACCTTCCGGCGGCCAGTCCTGACGACGGACGAAGCTACGATGCTGAACATGCGACCTCGCCATCATCCAGTTTCCAGCCGCGTCAACTCCACGCTCCGGACCCTCGTATTGCCTCGCACGTGGCAAGTCTTGTTGTTGGCGTTGACCGCCGGATTCTCGACCGCGCAGGAGGGAACCGCGACGAAGCCGTCCACTCCTGACCACAGCTTCCCCGCACCACAACCAGGCAGCCCCAAAACGGTCGCTGAGTCCTCGGACTTCATCAAGACGTCGCGTCTTGCCGACGTCGTCGCCTTCCTCGACGCGCTCGAAGACCTTCCGCACGCGGACATGCTAACCCGTCGTTCGCTGGGCAAGAGTGCAGAAGATCGCGACGTGTGGTGCGTTGAAGTGCGCCACCCCAAACTCGACACCGAAACCGCGGTGCGCGTCGTCATCAACGCGAACATTCACGCCGGCGAAGTCGAAGGCAAAGAAGTCGTGCAGATTCTCCTGCGCGAGATCGCGGAAGGTCAGTGGCATGAACTGCTGCAACACATGTGGTTGCACGTCGTGCCGATCTACAACGTCGACGGCAACGAGAACGTCGACAAGAAGCACCGCGTCAGCCAGAACGGCCCCGACGGCGGGGTCGGCCAACGCCCCAATAGCCAAGGCCTCGACCTCAACCGCGACTTCATCAAAGCGGAGTCCCCCGAGTGCCAGGCGTTGCTCGGTTTGATTCGCGAAAATGACCCGCACGTGTTCGTGGATCTACACACCACCAACGGTTCGCCGCACGCCTACCACCTCACCTACGCCCCGTCGCTCTGCCCAAACATCGACGCGGAGCTCAACCGCATCGGGCGCGAAGACCTGCTGGGTTCGATTCGCCAAACCGTGGCGCAGGACTACGGTTTCCGCATCTTCGACTACGGCAACTTCCCGCGGCGAGGCGATCCAACGTGGGCGACCTATGACCACCGCCCGCGCTTTGGCACGAACTACACCGGCTTGCGCAATCGCATCGGCCTGCTGTCCGAAGCGTTCAGCTACCAACCTTTCGAAACGCGCGTCGTCGTGACTCGCGCGTTCGTGATCGAGATCTGGCGAGCCGTGACGAAGCACCGCGTCGCCATTCGCGCGGCGTGTGATGCAGCAGACAAGCGCTTGGTCGAGCCGACAGAGCCCGCAGTGCTGGGCTTCGACGCCACCTACGGACCGGCCGAACGACTCGACGTGCTCCGCGGCTCGCTCACGCGCAAGACCATCAAGGGTCTCGGCGTTCGCTACATGTCGGGCGACACGTTCACGGCCGAAGAGATGGACGTGTTCCGTTCGTTCGTCGCGAAGGAGACGCTACCCCTGCCAGCAAGGGGCTGGATCGTTTCCGCAGAAGCAGCCAAGGCCGTCACGCCGCTGCTGGAGCTTCATGGAATCCAATTCAAGACGTTGGACGCGAAGTCCACGCGCACGGTCACCGCGTTCAAGATCGACGGGATCGTCAAGGCCACGCGCCTGTTTCAAGACCACCTTGAGCTCGAACTGGAAGGGACGTGGCTTCCCGCGCGCGAGATCGAAGCCTCGCCGGGTGCCGTCGTCGTGACGTCGCGGCAACCCTTGGCGCGATTGGCCGCGTGGTTGCTTGAACCGCAAAGCGACGACTCGCTCAGCACATGGAACGTGCTGGAGCCGTGGAGCATCGTCGACGGCGAGTATCCCGTTTGGCGCGAAGACGGCGAGTAGCGTTCGCGCGTGCGAGGCCTTTAGTCGGCCTCGCACAGCAGCTTCAAACTCGCCAGTGCCTTAAGCCAGATGCGCACCATGAAGGCCTCGTCGCTAGCGAGAACTTCATGTTCGACGGTCATCAAGGTCCCGCCATTGACGGACGTGAACCGGTAGTTCTCGTACGCCGGAGCCCAGGCGCGCACCCTGTCGCTCGTCGTGTCTTCAACACCAATCGCAACGGTGCCGAGGTACTTGATGGAGAGGAACTCATACGGGCGATTCACCGCGATCTCCGCCACCAATCCACTACCTTCGGTAGGAGCGAGGAAACGGATGCGCTCACCCTCTGCCCAGGATCCTTGGTAGTACAACCCCGGCCAAAACGCCCTCGTCCACTGCGGGTAACCCTCAACGCTGAACATGAAGTCCCAGACCTTCTCGACGGGGGCGTCGATCTCGGTGTTGAACTCAAGCTTCTTGAGCTCGGCTTTCGCGACGGTGCTTTTGCCGACGGGGTTCTTCGCGGCGGCGGGCTGTGCGGCCGCCGCCTTCGAAACGCTCGGTTTCGTTGCCGTGGACTTCATCGGCGCCGAGGTTCGATTCGACTTGGGCGAAGATCCGCACGAACTCGCGCCCATGGCAAGAGCACTGGCCGCAAGACAACTGAACAGGAGAGTGGATTTCATTTCGGTCTCGTGGGATTGAGAACACTCAACGTGGTTTCACCCGTCGAACGGCGAGCGTCCGAATCACCTCAAAGCTCGGGGAAGAGCTCTTCGAGTTGCGTGAAGGAGGCTTCGTAGCCTTCTGCGAACCCAGGCTGCATCGCGGCGTCGCGCGCTTCTTTGGTCTGGTATTGAATGTCGAGTGTGACCGTCGTCTGCCCGTCCGATTCGACGAAATGGCTCGTCACGGTGGCGCGCCCTTCCGGCCAACCGTCGTAGTCCTCCGAGTAGACGATGCGCTCGTGTTCGACGATCTCCAGGAATTCAGACGACATCCCCATCTCGAACTCGGGACTCTTCCACACAAAGCGGGCGTTCCCACCAACGCGAAAGTCCATGTCGCAGGCAATGAGCGAGTGGGTCGGAGGACCGGTCATCCAACGCATGAGCAGCTCCGGCTCGGTGTGCGCACGCCAAACCAACGCTAACGGCGCGTCGAACTTGCGCACGATGCGCGTCGAAGTGGGCGTTGGGGTCGTGAGTTTGAGTGGCTTCATGATTTTCGAGTCCTGCGGTTCTTCTTCGTCTTGGTCTTCGCCTTCATCTCGTCAAGCAACCCATCCAAGCGCGCGTAGTTCGCTTCGTACACCGAACGCAACTGCCCCAACCAAGCGTCCAAAGCCACCAAGCCCTCGGGCTTCAGAGTGCAAGGTCGCGTAGTCCCCACGCGTGACCGCGAGATAAGCCCCGACCGCTCAAGCACCTTCAGATGCGAAGAGATCGTGGGCTGGGTGAGATCGAAGCAATCCACGAGCTCGGACACGGTCACCGTGCCCTGCGCAATGCGCTCGACGATCCCTCGTCTGGTGGGGTCGGCGAGAGCGTTGATGGCTAGGTCGAGAGTTGGCACATCAATAGATATATGTCTATATAGATCGCCGTCAATACCACTCCTCTCTGACGCCCCCCATGCGCGAGTGCCGCCGCCTGGGCACAAAGCGCGCCGTTGAACGCCGGCTGCAGCCTCTCTCGCACCGCGAAGGGGGCTGTTTCAGGCTCACCAGGTCCTTGACAACTATTCTTGTCAATGCTCTCATCCCTCCGTGCTGGACATCGAAACCATCGAGGACCCCGCCGCGGCAGCCGCGCTCATGAACCCGCTCCGGGCTCGGATCCTTTCCGAGCTGACCGAGCCGCACTCGGCCGCGACACTGGCCCAGCGGGTCGGGTTGCCCCGTCAGAAGGTGAATTACCACCTGCGCGCGCTCGAGGAACGCGGGCTCGCTCGCGTAGCAGAGAAGCGCAAATGGGGTGGGATCACCGAGCGACGACTGGTGGCGACAGCTGCCTCATACGTCGTGTCGCCCGACGCCCTCGGGCCCCTAGCGAGCGATCCCGACCGCACCGCCGACCGGTTGTCGGCCGGCTACCTGATCGCTCTCGCGGCGCGGGCCGTGCGCGAGGTCGGGCGGTTGGTGCGGCTGGCGCGGACTGAGAAGAAACACCTCGCCACTCTGTCGCTCGACACGCAAGTGAACTTCGCCACACCGGCCGATCGCTCGGCCTTCACCCAGGAACTCGGCGAGGCGATCACGAACCTCGTCGCTCGTTACCACAACCCTTCAGCGTCGGACGGCCGCGTGCACCGCTTGGTCGTCCTCGCCCATCCAATCGAGAAGAAACCATGAGCATCAACAAAGACGACAAGGGCCGGCGCCGCGTGGAGGCGGAGGTCGGAATTCAGGCCTCACCCGAGGCAATCTGGAAGGCCATCGCAACCGGGCCCGGGGTCAAATCCTGGTTCATGGCGATGGAGACGGAGTTCGACGAGCGCGTCGGCGGCGAGGTCCGCGCGAAGATGGGCGAAGAGATGGTGCCCATCGCGAAGCTCACGGCCTGGGATCCACCCAACCACTTCGCCACCGAGGGAGACAACGCGTTTGGCCCAGGGTCGCCGAAGATCGGGTACGAATGGACCGTCGAGGCGAAGGGAGGAGGCAAGTGCGTCGTGCGGCTCGTGCAGTCGCTCTTCACCGAAGACGACTCGTGGGATGAACAGGTCGGGGACACCGAAGCCGGTTGGCCTTCGTTCTTCCACGTGCTGCGCAACTACGTCGAGCGCCACAACGAAGAACCGAGCGGAGTCCTCCAAGCCATGGGCCCGGTGCCGGGCTCGAAGGACGAAGCGTTCGAGCGCCTCACAAGCAAACTGGGCGTGGGAGAGATCGCGAAGGGAGCGTCCGTCGATTGCAACGTGGACGGCGTCCCTGCTTTCTCCGGTGAGATTGAAGACGTCATCCGCGGCCGCAGCGACCGGATCATGATTCGCCTTGAGCAACCATTCGTCGGTACGGGCTGGATCGGCGTGGGACCGATCGGGGGCAACATGACCGCGATCGTCACGCTGTATCTCTACGGCGAAGGTGCTGCCGAAGTGAGTGCGCGCGACAACGCGCAACTCACGGGTTGGCTGCAGACTCACGGCGAGACCCTGCCGTCGTAGTGACCCCGGCTCCTTTGCGGCAGGCCCTGGTGAAGGCTCTGGCCCGATCAAGAACCGAGTTCCTGGCTCAAGTGGCTGACTGGATTCACCAGGGCGCAGATCAAGAAGCACATCACGAAGAAGTTGCGAAACCGCGCTGTGGTCCGCCAAGGCCACACCAAGGTGGAGGATGCGCGGCGACTCCAAGCGCTGAGCCAAGCCGACCTCATTCGTGTCCACCACTGTCCGCGACTCTTGCGGATCCACGTACACAGCTCTTGACCATATCTGAGCGCTGTTTCTCACCACCGGGAGCCAGACCAAGCCTGGAGGTTGCGGCCACGAGGAGCTCGGCCGTCAGCGCCGTGCTGGCACTGGCGGAGTTGGTCGCGTTTGGACGCAGGGGCGAAGCAGCCGCACCCTGGCCACGGCACGTGGCCTCACGTTAAAGTCACAGGGCGAGTTCGCCGAAGAAACGCGCAACAGGAGGCCAAGATGGAGACAGCTCGAACCGGCAGATTCATTGAGACGACACTCATCGCTTTCTTCGCGGGGACAGTCTCTTGCGTACTGACAGCGTCCTTGTTCGTTCCCGACTCACCCTCACCACCTGCCATGCGAACTCCTGACGTGAGTCGCTCTTTAGGAGACGATGCCGAAGGCCTCGCGGAGGCCCTCGCCCGAATCGAGGCCGACGTCTCGAGTCTGAGTGCCGAGGTGGCGAAGCTGGATCACCGGCGCACACCCGTCGCGGATGCATCCATTGGCGAAAAGCTCGCAAGGATTCACGAGCGGCTCGAGGCAGTCGATCCTGGCAGTGCCATGCGCACCCAGGAACTGACCGGTGAAGGCTGGGCCAGTGTTATCGACGGGGAGTTGGCCCGTTGTCTTGTCGAACACGCCAAGACCCCTTTCGACGGAGGCGTCGCGCCACTATTGAGGCAGGCCACCCGAGAACTTGCGGCGATCGAGGACGAGTACTCCGAATCGCGCCGCCTAATGAGTGCGGGACACAAGCAGCTTTTGGATGACGCGGTTGCGCGTTCGGGGGGACAACTGATGGAGTGGGCGCCGCCTATGGGGGACTTGCAGGCGCTCGCGGATGTACGCAACGCTGGCATGGAAGGCACACTCACCCGCTTCCGCAACGCGCTAGTTGCTCTGAACTGACGTAGGTCGTCCCCCTTTGGTG
>CBESZZ010000080.1:0-10191 GCA_965534055.1 uncultured bacterium
CCCGTCAGCCCGTCGCCGTCTGGAGGCGATGGTGCACCCCGCGGTCCACGATCGCCTGCTGCAGGATCTACGGGACGCAGCGGCCGAAGGTGTCCGTGCGGTGCTGGACGTCCCTTTGCTTCTGGAGAGTGGCTGGGAGTCACACTGCGATTCTCTGATCTTCGTGGAGACTGCCGAAGCCACCAGGGAAGCCCGGGCGCTGGCCCGAGGCTGGGCCGATGGAGACCGAATGCGTCGCGAGGCGGTTCAGACCCCCCTCGAAGAGAAACGTGCCGCAGCCGACTTCGTTTGGTCCGGGGCCGACACCGCGAGATCGAAAACAATCCGGGCCGAGTTTCTCGAACACCTGGCGGAGCGCCTGCTTGCCGCAAAATCCCAGAGCACGAACGCGGACGAGCCCGACGACAAGAGGGTCGGCCAACCGTGAGCGAGCCCTGCAAGCCGGCTCCCACCGCCGCCTCATCAGACGCCCGGCAAACGCCCGAGACGGCGCCGGCGCCAGCGAGCGATCTTGACCAGCTTCGGACCATGTCCCGCGCCGAGTTACTGATCGCGATGCGGGAAGCGGGGATCGCCTTGCCGGATCCCAGCACGTTGGATCTCGAACAGCCAACCGAGGCCCGCGCCGAAGACGACATCCGCTCGATGCGTCTACAGCTCATGAATGCACAGGGCCGCGCCGGCCAGAGCCTCGGCGCGTCAGGCACCGTGCAGGTTCTCGCAGAGGGCTACGCGTTCCTGCGCCACGCCGCGCACGCGTTCCTGCCCGGCGCCGATGACATCCACGTCAGCCCGAACCAAGTCCGCGCGCTGCGCCTGCGCAACGGCAGCGTGGTTCGCGGTGCCGTGCGCTTGCCGCGTCCCGGGGAGCGGTTCCTCGGTTTGGAACAAGTTTGGACCGTCGACGGCCTGAACTTGGACGCGCACTTTGCGAAGACCCCCTTCGCCGAGCTCGAACCGATCTGCCCGCACCGAGTGTTGCCGACTGCGCTACCGGGCGACGCGGAGTTGACCCGTGCTGATCAACTCGCACCTGTGTGTGCGGGGCAGCGCGTGTTGTTGAGAAGCCCATCCTCTCCGTGGGGCAGCTCGTGGCTCGCGCGATGGGCACAGGCGTTGCTGACCAACCACGCGGACGTCTCGGTTCTTTTTGCTGCACTCGAAGCTCCACCCGAACGCGTGGCCGCGCTTCGCGACGCGTGCGAGGCCTGGCCAAACCGCGCCATGTGGATCGCGCCCCCGCTAGGAACCGGCGCAAGCGCCGCAACGAATCGTCCCGGCGCCGACCAGTTGGCGGCAATCACGCTTGCCACCAATCAAGCCCGTCGCCAACTAGAGGCCGGTCGCCACGCCGTGCTCATTGTCGACAGCGCGAACTCGCTTTCGCGATCTTGGTCCATGGCAATGCCCCCCACCGGCCGGGTGCTCGCGCCGGGTTTTGACGCTGGAGCCATGCGCGCGGTGCTCGAGACTTTCGCCGCCGCTCGCACGGTGAAAGAAGGTGGCTCGCTCACCATCGTCTGCGTCGCGGACTGTCGCGACGCCGAATCCGCTGACCGCCTAATCCACGAACGCCTGCACGACTTGGCGCAAGTAGTCGTCACGCTGAGCGCCCAAAACCAAGCCTCGACGGAGAACGGCGAAGATCCACCGCCCTACCGCATTGACTGGGCGCAGACATTCACGCGACCCGAGGCCGACGTGCGGTCAGCGACAGAGCGCAACGCGGCGCGCGCGGCGCACGATTCCAGCGTCTGAGGCCGGGAGTTGAGGAACCTAGCCTTCGAGCGCGCGAGCCAGCACTTCAATGTCGCCGTCGAAGTCCTCCGGTCCACGCGGGCCAAACGAGACGCGGATGAACTGCGCCAACGGCGACACGTCGCCGCGACGATGCATGTCGCACAGTTCACCGGGAAGGATCGCAGCCTTCTGCGCAAACAACCGCCGGTTGAACTCCGCGGCCGTTAGCTCACCTGGCAGCTTCATCCAGCAGTAGAAACCACCCGTGCCCGTGTAGTCCGTCATGCCCATCGCCACCAACGCGTCGCGATAGCGCGTGCGCTGCTGGTTGTAGAAGTCGGCGATCGCGCGACGCGCATGGGCCACATGATCCTTCTGAAACAGCTTCAGGACGTAGTTCTGAGAAAGCTGTGAGACGCCCCCCATGCCGTAGGAAGAGAAGTTGCGCAGCACCGCGATCTCTTCGCGCGGGCCAATGACCCAACCGACACGTGCACCAGGCGACTGCAGTCCCTTCGTCGCTGCACCCACCACGAACAGGTTCGTATTGTCGATGTCGCCGACGTGAGCCAACACGCTCTGCGGGTCGGGGTCGTGGAAGAACTCGTAAGCCTCATCCACGATCGCGCCGCCCTCAGTGGATTGCGTCCACTCCGCGAGCTGCGCCAAATCGTCATCACGCAGCGTGACCCCGGTCGGGTTCCCGGGGTTGCTGCGCAACAGCATGCTCCGCCCAGCCTTCTTCGCCAGGGAAGCGCCAGCCTTTCGGTGGTCAGCCAGCGTCGGACGAAACCCGTTGTCGACGTGGCTCGGCACTACGGCATACGGGCGGCCGACGTGCTCGAGCATGTCAAAGTACGGCGTGTATTCGGTCTCCTCCACCGTGATCCCGATGTCGGAGCCAAGCATCCACAGAAGGGCCACGAGTCCCGGACGCCCACCCGCGAACAGCATCACGTTGTCGGCATGGAGTGAAGCTCCGTAGTGCGTGCCGTAGTAATCCGCGATGGCTTGCCGCAACGCGGGGGTGCCGTCGGCCTTGGGATACATCCGATCGACATGATCCACGCTCAACCCGTCGGGCAGTGCGGGTCCACCCGGAACCGGCGTGGTAAGCGGGTAACCCTGGCTGAGCGGCCGCGTGCCAGGATCGCCGATGTAGCTGCCGGTTTGTTCGGCGAAGGAGAAGAGCACCTCGTAGATGCCCATCGGATCACGATGCTGGAGAAGCGTCATGCCGGGAGTGGTAACCCGCGGATCATTAAAGGTCGAGTTGTCGATTCGAACTCTCCGCGGCGATTGCGGTCGCCCCGATTCTCGCTAGTCCGAGCGGGCGGAGCCCAGGTAGCGGTGAACGTCGGCAGCACTGGGGCGATGACCGAACAACCCCAAGACCAACCCTCGCCCCTTGGCCCAGGCCGATGCCACCCCCCCCTCGCGCATCAGCCCCATGAACAACGCCGCGGGAAACATCAGGCAGTCGAACAGCGCGAACGCACTCCACAGCCGCAGCGAGCCGTGCCGTTTCAAGTAGCGCACTTCGTTGGTGGCCAGGAAGAACTTGCGCAGGGGGGAGATCCGCCCGCCGCCGGACGTGCCTGCATCGTGCTGCACACGCACCCACGGCACCCACACCGTGCGTAGCCCACGGTCTGCAAGGCGTCGACACAGATCCACGTCTTCCCAATACATGAAGTAGGACTCGTCCATGCCGCCCAACGCCGCAACTTCAGCCGTCCGCATCAACATGCATGCGCCCGGAACAAACGCGACGTCCCGCGGCCCCTGCGAACGCACCACGGGTGGCTGCCCCTGGTGACGCAACCGCGCAAGATTGGGCGCGAAGCCTAGCTTGCCACCTTCTGCCCAAACTTTGCCGTCGGGTGTCAGCACGGTGGGCCCGACGCAACCAACATCCGCGACGTTGCGCAGCACATCGACCATCGGGCTGATGAAATCCGCGGGGACGCGCATGTCGTTGTTGAGCAACAGCACGTAGGGAATCTGCGCTTCGGCGGCCCACTGCACCCCACGATTGACGGCTTTGCAGAAGCCGGTGTTGCGATCCAAGAGCAACAGTTCCACGCGATGCACACCACCGCGGGACGCGTCGCTCAACTCGTTCGTGAGCCGTTCGGCCGAGTCGTCATCGCTGCCGTTGTCGATCACGAGGATGGCCAACGGGTGCTCTGTTTCGCACTGCTCGAGATCCAGAACGCACGCCAACGTGTGGTCAGGCTTGCGGTAGTTGATGACCACCACCGCGACTTCTCCCGCGCCCAGAGGTGTCTTCACTGAGGCTTTCATGGACGCCTTCGTGCGCGGGTCATCCACACATCCACCGCACGCATCGCCAGTAGAACCGCAATGTGCCGTCTAAGCCGCGACGCACGGTGCCCTTGAACCCACGGTCAGCAAGCCCCGGGTTCAGCGTCAAACCGGTGGCCACAAGCAGCTCACGGTCCGGAACCGTGCGGCCGCGCTGGGCAACACGCCGCCCACGAACCGCCGCGGGCAGCATCTTGAACAGCGACCACTTGCCGCGCCACCAGTCACCGACATGGCCACGGCCATGGCCGAAGACCGCATAGACCCCGCCATACACCAGCTGCGCAGGCATCGTGAGGAAGAACGTGCGCCAGCGCATGCAGGTCAACAGCACGAACCAGCGGTTCCGGCTGTGCAGGTACGTGCGCTGGCCTGGGTAAACTGCATCCGCACTGCGAATCGACAGGCCCGCGGTTCCGGACAAGTGCGTGCAGCACGCGTCAGGCGGCACCGAGATGGTGTACCCACGCATGCGGAGCTTGTAGCTGAACTCGTTGTCCTCGTACAGGATGAAGAGGCGCTCGTTGAAGCCACCGACTTCGTTGTAGATCGACTTCTTGGTGAGAAAGCACAGCGCGATGCCCGCGCCAACCGGCCCGGTCGGATCGGTGGCTTCGGCGAGCGGCGTGAACCAGTTACGCAACACCAGCGTGCCCACGAAGTGAATCTCCGCGCCGTCGTAGTGCACCACGTCCGTCGCATCGCCACACACCGACCGCGCTTGGACCATGCCTCCTCGGGGATCCGCGGCCAACACCTCGACCAAGCGCGCGAGCGAGCCGGGAGCCATGACCACATCGTTGTCGAGCAGCAATATCAACTCGTGCTCCGCCGCTTCGACGCCTGCGTTGCGGGCATGGGCCGGACCACGGTTCGATCCCGTGTCGATCACTCGGACCGACGGATACTCCGACGCGACGAGATCTCGGGACTCATCGTCACTGTGGTTGTCGATGAGCAGAACCTCATCGGGTGCCGGCTCCTGAGCCAGCAGGGAGTCGAGGCAAGAGCGCAGGTAATGCGCACCGTTCCAGTTAACAACGACGGCCGAGAGCACGGAAGACGGATGCTACGTGTGAAGCCGGAATCCTCGCAGGAGATTCCTGAGAGTCGGGAGGGACGTTCGGGCGAAGTGAGTTCCCGCCGTTCCACACGGCGAGAATCGCGCTCAGCGAGTCTTGGCGCTCGAGAGTGGACCTTGAAACCGCGGATTGAGCCCCGCGGGGTCGCACTCCAGGCTTTCGAGCAGCCGGGCAAAGTCTGCCGCAAGGCTGTCAAATTCGGCGACAGGGGCCGTGGCCGTGGCCACGAGGAAGGCGGCGGATGCGTTGCCGGCCTCGGTTGCCACATCGCCATTGGGTGCGACTGGCACCGGGCCAACTCGCGGCACGACGTGCATCACCATCCGGCGAGCAGGCTCGATCAACCGTCCCTTCTTCATGATGCGTGGTTTGACGGCTTCGACGCGCACTGCGTCGCGACCTCGCACGGTGGTCGGAATGCGCGCAGCGAGTTCGAATCCAGGATCCAAGAGCAGGAATTTCCGCCAGGCGGTGTCTGCCGCGGCTTCCACGTGGGTGCCGCGGTCCAGATCAGGGATCACCTGCACGACGAAACGACCGCCGTGCAGCGCGCTCTGGGCCATGGCTAGCTCGTCGGCTTCGGTTGCGGGAGCTTGCCAAAGCGGGTTGGGCAACCAGAACCCGAACGATCGTCCGGTGTCTGTCACGAGAGTCGTTGGGAAAGATGGCAGATCGCCGCGGCGGTATGCCTGGGCCTCGCCCCGATCCACGGGCACCGCGACCAGCGCGTTGCCGCCGAGTCGACGGTGCAACACGACGCCGCGCGAACTCGCGTCCACCCACTCGACGTGCCGCGCACTGGTGCCAACACCCGCCTCGATGATCTCAAGAACGTCGACTTCGCGACCTTCGATCACGACACGCCGTTTGACGTTTGGTCTGTAATTGCGCGATGCGAGCTCTTCGGTGCGCGGGTCGAATACGGTGATGTGCCGCTCTTCGGTTGCCGGTTTGCCGTTCGAACGCAGGCGCTGCTGTTCGCGGACGATCAGCGGCAGACTGGCGCCCTCCGGGAAAGGCATCGTTTGCTGAACGCGGCCGTCATCGGACCAACGCACGAGGCGAAGTTCGCGGACGCCGTCGACTGTTTGCATCACCGAGCCCTCCAAGATGCGCTCATCGCGAATCTCTTGGGACCCTTCAATCGTGCGCCGCTCGCGGTAGTAGAAACCCAGTGGTTCGCCGTTCAGACTTGCCGTTTCTTCGAGGGTGACGGCAACACGTTCGCGGCCCTCGCGGAATCCCCATTCTTCCGAAACCCGAATCGTCGGCGTGCCCGCGCCTGCGCTCGCATCCGTTGCGACGCCGCGCGTCCCTGAGTTGCGGAACGGGTTTGTGTCTGTGACCACACGGACCGACTCCCGCAGCCAACCGACCGGGTAGCCCGCGCCGGTGTGCAGCAGATAGTCACGCTCACGCGCGGTGAAGTGCGTCTCGTCAGGCATCTCGACCGTCTGCGAAATGCGGCCGACCTTGCGCCCGATGGATTCGACGCCGGCTCTCGAGAAGCCAACGGTCGTCCGATCGTCGAGCTCAATTTCGACGTAGCCGTCGGTCAGGATCGAGATGCGACCCTCGAGCGTTTCACCGGACTTCATGGTGATGACGTCGAGACGATCTTCACCGGCCTCCGCTTCTTGATCCGTTGCCGGAGCCTCTGCAGTGGGAACCTCCGGGCCAGAAACCGTCGGCGAAGACCCTGTGGGGTCCGCCTTCGGCATGGGCAGCGCCGGCCATTGGGCGGCGAGGGCAGACTGAAGCAGACAGCAGAGGAAGAGGATTCGCATCGGGGGTGCCTCGGGGCCACGGGCGGGGGCCGGGCCGGAGCGGGAGCGGTTGGTCACAGCAAGAGGCGCCGGTTCGGCGCCACGAAGTTTCTGCGAACCCAGACTCCGAAGAGCCGCCCGTGTCATCGGCAGTTGGAGTGTCGAACTAAAGCGCACCCGGGCTTTGGCCCATGCCCGCCGCGGGCGCCCGACGCCTGCCGTCCCGCGTTCAACTCTCTAGGCGCGCTGCACCCCGTCCCTGAGCGCTCTGCGCCGGGTCCTGGTCCGCGCGACCCGCCAGCTTCCACGCCCATAGGGCGCTCCCCACCCCACACAACCCCACCAAGAGCGCCGCAACCCACAGCGGCGCCTGCAACAGCCGGCTCCACAGCACCCACAGGTTGTGGCGAAAGCCCCGCTCTTCGAAGCGCACGGGAGCGGCCCCAGCGGCCGGCGGACCGTCGACTTCTCCAAACATTGGGCCGATGGTGTTCTCCGCCCCCGCCGCGGGCCCAGCGTCAAACCGTCCCGTGGCCGACAGCCACGCGTAAATCCAGTGGGTGAAAACCGGGCTGTAGCGCGGTAGGTAGAAGTAGTGCTCCGGGTAGTTCCCGGGCTTCACATCGCCGCGGGCCGTCTCCTCCGCCAGCGAGACCGACGTGGCTTGCGCGGCTAGCTGGTTCCACCCGCGGGTAGGAGCCACCGCGTGCGTCACAGTGAGAAACAATCCGAGCGACGCCAACACGGAAAACACCCAAGGGTGCCGTGCGCGCGGATCGAACAGCGAGAACACCACGATGCAAAGCACCGCAACCGAAGGCGTCACGTAGCGGACACCCCACACCTGCCCGGACTGCCAGCCCACGGTGTTCGAGAAGAACAAGATCGGCAGCGCAAAGATCACCAGCGCCAACCACAGCTCATGACGCACCGAAACATCGCGCAAGCGTCGCGGGCGAAGGGCCCCGGGAAGCGCGAGCCAGAGCGGTGGCGACAACCAGGCGATGCCTTTGCCGAACGCAAAGAGGATCATGAACAGACCCAGAGGCAGCGGGTAGTTCATCCAATCCACGAGGTGCGTGTTGCCGTAGCCGGTCTCAAACGCGTCCCCGTAGCGAGCGTGGTTCACGGCGAGCAAGAGCACCAGCGACGGTGCGCCGCCAACTACAAACCAACCGACGTCGATCAAGCGGCCGTGTCGTCGGGCTGAAAGCACCACCGAAACCACCAGCGCCGCCGCAAGCGAGGCGTGCGGGTAGCGGCAGAGGACCGCGGCGCCCGTCGCCAACCCGGACAGCAGCAAGACGTAGCCACGTGGGGACTCGTGACGGCGGTAAGACAACACACCCCAAAGCCCAAGCAACAGGAACGCCAAACCTGGACCATCGGAAAGTGTCTCGGTGAACACTGCCACGGTTTGCGCGCAGAGCAGCGTGGTTCCCGCGGCGATCAGTGCGTGCCGGCAACCCGCACCGAGCACGCGCGCGATGCGATAAAGAACAAAGGCAGACAGTGCGCCCAGCAGCACCGGGAGCAGGCAAAGCGCGAGCTGCTCCCAAACGAATCGAGCGTGCACATCATACGTTCCGAGCTGGTTCTCCGCAGCGAACGCGGCCCGCATGCGCGCTTCGGGTGCCGGCCAAGCTTCAGCGGCCGCCTGTCCAAGCAACACTGCAGGCGTCATCAGGTAGATGTGACCGATTGGAAACCACGGGTATTGCTGCCCGTCCACTCCGGTCATCCCGTAGTTGGGAACTCCGTTCGCTTCGCCGGCGGCGATGACTCCTGCCACGACTCGCTCTGCGCCAGTTTCGCCGTCGGTCGACAGCCCGGTTTCTCCGCGCAACACCAGAGCGCGGGCCGACTGCCACGTGATGCCCGCGTCGGAGTTCTCGAGGTTGCCGTGCGCCATCAGCGACAGAATGCACAGCACGCTGAACGCGAAGAGCGCAGCCACCGCGAAGTTGCGATTGGCGGGAGTGCGGTTTGCACCAACTGAGAGGCTTGAAGATTCCGTCATCGCTCAGTCCCCAACATGGGTAATCCCCAAAATGGGCATCGCGGCGAACCAGAACCACACGGCAAACAAGAACACGGCGGCCAGGTTGAGCACAATGCCCGCTCGAGCCATCTCCCCCCAACTCACGTGACCACTTGAGAACACAATGGCGTTCGGCGGCGTCGCGATCGGGAACATGAATGCGCAGGACGCGGCGATGGTCGCAGGGAGCATCACGAATCGTGGGTCGATCCCGATCTCTGTCGCGCTCGCAAACAGGATGGGCAACATCACCGACGTGATCGCGGTGTTGCTGGAGACCTCGGTGAGGAATGTCACCAGCAGGCCGATGAGCACCAAGACAAGAAACGGAGACAAGGAAGCAATCGCAGGGGCGGCGAGCGTACCGAGCGCGACGGACAATCCCGAGGTCCGAAAGGTCTCTGCAATCGCAATTCCGGCACCCAGGAGAAACAGCACGTTGAGCGGGAGGTCGCGGATCGAATGCCAGTCCATCAACCGCTCTGGTTCAGACGTCACTTGCTGCTCCGGCGTTGGCTGCTCGCGCCTCCCGTCAGCCCCCCGATCCATCGCATCTTCGATCGTGGTGCTCGGCAGCGCGCCACCAGCCGGAATCATGAATGCCAAGATCGCGATGCCGACCGCGACAGTGCCATCCGCCAGGTAGTTCGATCCACTGCCTTCAGGAACAATCAGCCGTGCCCAACCAGGCATCGTGAACTGCTCACCAAACGACAGATCGGCGCGAGTAACCCAAAGCACAACGGCCAGAACGAACAAGCCGAGGACACGACGCTGCGGTGTGGACAATGGCGGCAGGTTCCGCGCGTCTTCGATCAAAGACTTCGCTGCGTCCAGATTGACGCGCGCCGGCAAGCGATGCACGACGAAGACGAGCGTCGCCCAAACGAGCACCCCCAGGAGCAACGCGTACGGCCCGAAAGCCAGCAGCCAAGTCGAGAACGCAATCCCACCCGCGTCAGGCTGCAGGTCATCCCAGACCGAGAGATAGAGCGCGTTGGGGGCAGTTCCAATGGGAGTCGCCATTCCACCAACCGAGCATCCGTAAGCAATCGCGAGCATCACGCAAATGCCAAAACGACGCGACTGATCCGGTGTCAGCAGTCCACCATCGCGTACACGCTCCACCAACGCCCAGCCGATGGGCAGCAGCATGAGACTCGTCGCTGTGTTGCTGATCCACATCGAGATGAACAAGCCCGCGAGAACGAAGCCGAGCACCAGCCAGCGTGGT
>CBESZZ010000081.1:0-10144 GCA_965534055.1 uncultured bacterium
GACGCGCAGGATCTCGGGGTTCTTCAGCAGATTTATCCGTCGCCTAGCGATCTACGGGACGAAATTCAATTCATGCGCGATGAGCGGCTCGGGCTGTTTTCGCGCCCTGCCGCAGAGATGATGGGGCAGCAACTGGATGCGTCGTTCGAGATTCGGTCTGATCGTCCGTGCCGCGGCGTCTTGTTGCATCGAGATCCGTTGGACGGTGCGGTTGGATTATGGCACGCGTACGGCTTTGTGATCGATCCAGAGCATGACCGAACCGCGGACATGGTGTTTCTGGTGGATCCAAACCTAAAGATCATTGGACTCGCGTTCGCCCGTGGTCGATCGAGTCTCGCTGTTCCCGCGATGCCGCAAGCGTTGGCCGGGAACGGCTGGGACGGGTTCATCCAGCTTCCCGAGAACCACGCGGATGTGATCGTGACGCCGTTTGCCGTGTTTGCACACGAACCCGGGGTTGCACGACCACTCAAGTACTAGCCGCCCGCTGCCTGACAGCTACTTGTTGGCCGGAACGCGAATGTACCAGTCGGGCGGCACTAGAACGTGCGTCTCTTGTCCGCGATCCATGCGCGCCGCTTCTCGCTGCCAGTTCGCGCCGTCTATGGAGCTGAGTGAGTAGTTGTCTAAGGCGCTCACGGTGAATGCGCAGAGCAATCCCATACCGAGCACTTTCACCAGAAGTGGCTTGGAAGTGGCTAGAAGAATGAAGCACCACGCGACGCAAATCGTGGGCATCAAGAAGTAGCGCGGGCCCCGTTCGAACGCGTTGACCGACTCAAGAGGCCCACCGACTCTGTAGATCAGTGCCATCATGGCAACCCAGGCCATCGCCAGGCAAGCAGCGTAGGGGATGCGAAGGTTCTTCCGGACGAGCCAAAAGCCGGCTAGTAGAAGAGTCCACAAGAGCACTCCAATGCTATTCCACATGAAGGACGTCGTCTCTAAGTCGCAGTGGCCAGCCAGCAGTGCTGAGGGGAGCGCCCTCAGCGTCGAGCGTTCAATGCCCTCCCACATCAGGGGATCGTGACCGGAGCTCTCCGTCGATCCCAAGGCGATGATCTGGATTGATGCGGTTGCGAACGCAACGAGCAACAGATGGAAGTTGGCCCTGTTGCGCTGAATCGCGAAGCGCGCGATCCAGACCGGGAGCATCATCAGAAGGTGTGGCCCTGCCAAGCCCGCCGCGACGAGCCAAGAGATCTCATAGGCCTTCCTTGGAGGTGGTTGTGATCTTGCTGCGCTGCTGAGCCCGCCGAGCGACACCGCAAACAACCCGATCGCGAGCCACCAGTGTGAGTTGACCAAGACCAAGAATGTCTCACCACTCGTTGGCACCAGGGCGACCACTGCCGCCATCGTGATGAGAAGCGATCGCGAACCCAGACGCATCGAGAGTACGGCGTAGAGCGTGCAGGCGGTCTGCAGCAGGGCTGCTAGCAGATAGATCGTCGGGACGGTTGCCGCGGAGAAACTGGACGCGATGGTCGCGAAGAAGCGCGCAGGAACGTGGAGGTAGCCGGCATATGGGTCAAAGACGCTGGCCCAGCCATCGGCACGCGCTTCCAAGAAGAACACCACCGCATCTTCCGCAAACAAGGCGGGATCGAGCAGGTTGTCCCAGCGACGCATAGCCCAAAGGGCGAGCAGCCAAACGGTCAGCCCCAGTCGTGATCGGGCATCCATCGTTTGATTTGCGGCTGAATCAGAGGCTGGTCCGGTCATTTCAGCCTGCGCGGCCGCAGCTCTGTGAACCGTGGTCGATCATGGTTTGTGTGCGTGAATCAGCGGTCGATCGAGTCGATATGACGGTCAACAACGCGGGCCCGACGTTCGCTTGCGGTGGAATGCTTCAGGACCGCTGGGCGAGAACCACAGTCGCCGTCAGCGTCACACCGTAGCCGGTTGCATTGCCATCGACCATTGCAGGTCCGGCCATGTCCACGCAACGCCATGTCGCCCGATCTCATCGGTCTTCCAGAATGCGGAGCCATGCGGTCTCCGTGCTTGCACTCAACGATCGACCTCCCACCCGGATCGCACGAAATCATGCTGTTGCCTTAGGTCACGCCAGCGCCTTGGTGACCCAGAAGGGGATCTTCGTAGGTAGCCGCTGAAGTCCTAGTGGGCTCGGGCGCAAGACGGGACTCACGGCGAGTTTGTTCGCTCGATAAGGAGCGAACTCAGCGGTTCGTTCGCCGGTTGCTCGGTTGCCCAGGAGAATCCGCCCCAGTCCCAACCCGAGTTCGCGTCGTAGCGCAGTTCGCGATCCTCGTTCGACGCGAAGTCGACGATCACCGCGGGTCCGTTGCTTCCGGGACTCTCGCCTCCGAACTCGTCGTCTAAGACGCGGCCGATCTCGTAGTCATTCGTGGAGAAGCGCAGCGCCACTCTGGCTAGAGGCCGCATGGCTGTGCGGCTCCTGCCCAGCAAGGGCAGGGCGATGAACGCGGCCGTAGTTTGGTTGCATTGGGAGCCAAGGCCGCAGGTCTGCGGCGATTCAGTTTCGTTGAAGAAACTGATGGCCTCGTCGCCCTTGCCATGAAACGAAGTCAGAAGGCCCGCGATTCCCACGTGCAGTTGGGTGCCGATTGGTGCCACGACCTCATTGCTCGGTTTGATCACCGCATGCGGCTGGACCGGGTTCAAACTCGTGTAACCCTCGAGTTCACGCGGAAAGTCGAGAGCGGTGACCGCGGAGAATGGCACCTCTGCCCAGGTCAACGGTTGTGCGGCACCGTCGTTGCACGTGGTCGCGCGGTAGGCCAGCAGCCGAAACCCTCGCTGGGCGAGAGTGGTCGTGGTGCTCGGCGACATGTGCACCGTGATCTTCACAATTCAGCGCTCTCGATTGGGCGCACGACCTAGCGGTGCCAGGCCGTGCTAGTGGTGGTTTAGCAGCTCACGAGGGTGCGCACACCATTCTGGAGACTGTTGGTCGCTGCCGCGGGCTCAATCAACAGCGGCACAAGGTTGACGTCTGGAGCGAGCGCACGGCCCCAGTTGAATCCACCCCAATCCCAACCCTTGTTGATGTCGAAGGACACGGCTCGGTTGTTGGAAGACGTGAGGTCGATCAGGATGGACGAGCTGTAGGCCTGCTCGACGACCGTCCCCGTGTTGACTGGCTTCGTTGAGAACATGAACAGCACCTTCTCAATCGGCGCGATGACGTCCATTTGGTTGCCGTAGAGCGGGAAAGCACACATTGGCTTGGCCACACCGTCTTGTCGTTCGGAGATTCCACAGGTGAACTGGTCGTCCGTCGTGTTGAGGATGGAGATCGCGGTGTCCGGACCGCCTGCGACGACGGGGCCAACTCCACCGGGCTGGACCTGCAGTGTTTCGCCGAGGTTTGCTGGGGTCGAAAAGCTCGCCGTGATCTCTCCATTGGTGATGATCGAATTGCGCGAGGTGTAGGCCTCGTAGTCCTCAGTCCAAGCGACGTTGGTGTTTGCGGAGTACGCTTCGGTCTTGAACCAGACGAGAGGCTTGCCACCACCCTGGGTGGCCTGCACAGCCTTGAACCCATAGAGGTAGTAGGTGCCGCCGTTGAGGGCCGTCACGGTTTCGGGGCTAAGCGTGATGTCCACGCTGTATGGCTGGCCACCACCAAGAGCTGCCATCATGGAGCTTTCCACTTCCTGCACTTCCGGCATGGCGGAGCAGATCTCCACGCGAATCCGGAGTTGCTTCGCTGCGTTCCGGAGCCTGGTCAGGCTCATGACTTCCTCGCCGCGAACGACGAAGCCGTCGTTGTCCACGCGGGTCTGGTAGGTGTAGTCGGCGGGGCTGAAGCCAGCCCTCAGAATGATCGACTTGACGTTGGCGGTGGTGATGGTCTTAGAAATGAAGTCGTAGGTGTGAATCATCGGATCTGTGAAGTGAGAGTTGAGTGGCGCCCTGAAATCTTCGGGGCCGCCACAGCGACGCGATGGCGTCGACAAAGGGGATGTCTCACAACCCCGGGTTTTCGCGCATGCGTTGCGAAAGTTTTCTTCGAGGCCTTTCTCAGGACTCTCGGCGTCGGGGCGACGGCTATCGCGCGTTGGAAACGGCCAAGGACTGCTCGACGAATTCGAGAGTCGCCTGGAGCTCGGTCCGGCGTTCTTGGTCCAGCTCGGCGGCCAGAAGTTCTTCGCGATCCTTGAGCAAGTCCGCGGCTTGATCCGAGCCTGCGTTCTGCAGCGCGACGCGGCGGCTTGGATCCGTGATGAGGCGAGCCTCGTACAGGTTCGCGATCGCTCCAGCCGCCAGCGCGTCAAGCTTGGATCCCAAGTCGCGTTCCAGGGCGGTTGCGCTGCGATCTCGCACCTGCTGTGCCACCGCGCTCGCCCACGGATGTTCTTGTTCAGGGTTCTTCAGAGCGGCTTGCAGCCGGTAGATGCCGGCCCAGGTTGCGAGAGAGTGTGCTGCGCCGACGAGCTCGACGAGCTGTGGATCCTGGTTGTCGTCGATCCAGGGCAAGAGGTGCGCGCCAAGCGCGCCGCAATCTTCCCAAGCGGCGGCTTTGGCGCTGTCACAGACCAGCGCGAAAGCGAACTCCGCTTGGGAGACGACTTGGCTCGTCGGCGGGGCGGGTGAAGCTTGTGCAAAGGCCACGGCGACCGGCAGGGACCCGAACCCGTGCGCGTTGCGGGATAGCCAGTGCAGGATCGTTGCGGGATGAACCCCCGACGATTGTGCGAGCGCCTTGATGCGTGATTGATGGGCGTTCGTGACGGTGGACAGGTGAAGTGCCTCGGCCAAGACCGCGAACAGTTCCGATCCTGTGCGTTGCTGATCCAAGTCCGCGAGTGCGCCGAACCTCTTGGCAGCAAGTTCGAAACTCTGGCCTTCCATCGCCGCGAGCGCTTCGCAGGTGGCCGCAAATGGACCGCTCGCGTTATTGGACACGGCGAGTTTGGCAAGCTGTGTGGCATCTTCGATGCATCGTTCGCGTTCCGCCGCGAGTGGTGCCGCCCCGGCCCGCGCGGAGGCTGCGGTGCGAATCATCCGGTAGGCACGAAAGACCAATGACGAGAGGCGAAGGTTGTTCGATGGCATCGACTGGAGGTGTTCCTTCGTTTGCAGAAAGGCGGTGAAGTCTCGCTGTTCAAGCTGCATGACCGCGCGCAACTCGAGGAGTAGAGCGCTCTGCTGCACCCTGGCGTCGTCGGCTTCAAGTTGTTGCAACGCATTGCGAGCACCGTGGGCAATGAAATCGTGGATCCCGATCGCGAAGCGGTACTCGTGACGCGAACTGATCCCGTCCAGAGCAGCTGCAAGCTTCGCTCGCTTCTCCAGTCCTTGTACTTGCGAAACTCCTGCAACGAAGAATCCCAGCTCTTCCATGGTCAAGCTTGCTACCGCATCCGCAAGATCAGATGAGCGGGTTTGGCAAAACTGAACGACGACTGGGTCAGCGATCGATGATTCAAGCGTCGTCGAGATCACATCCAGTGCCGCAGCGTCATCTCCGTCTTGGAGGTGTTTGTCGATGGTGGCGAGTTGCGTGCTCCGCTGGTGATTCGCGGCATGTACGACGTAGCCCCAACATGATGCCGCGAAGACAACGGCTGTAACCGCTGCCGCAGCGCGTCGCGGCCGCGTTCGGATGGAATTCCAAACCCGCGAGGGCAGCTTCTCGGCTGCGTGAACGAGCGGTTTGTCTGCCAAAAATGCGGCAACGTCGGCGGCGAGCTCGCGAGCGTCGGCGTAGCGATTCGCTCGATTCTTGGACAACGCCCGCGCGAAGATCGCGTCGACCTTGGACGGAATCTCGGAACAGAAACGCGATGGCGCAACCACGGTACTGAAGGCCACGTCGAGCAGAAGGCGCGAGCGATCGGTGCCGTCCACCGTGCGGTGGCTGCATAGAGCTTCGTACATCGTGGCGGCGAGGCTGTACACATCGCTCGTGCGATCGATGGCAACCAACCCAGCGAGGGTTTGTTCCGGGCTCATGTAGGGCACGGTTCCCGCGAGGACTCGTGCCCCCCAGGGTTCCGAGGCTTCGCCCTGCGCCAGGCCAAAATCGATCAGGCACGGCGAGCCGTCTTGGCGAATCAGCACGTTGGCTGGCTTGATGTCGCGATGCACCGATCCGGCGTCGTGCAGTGCAGCGAGTCCCTCGGCCAAAGTCTTGAACCAAGCCATGACGGTGGACACGCGTGTGCTTCGCTGTGGCGGGTGGTTCTTGCGCGCGTCGGCGCTCGAGATCCAGTCCGCCAAAGTTTGGCCTTCGACCAGCTCAAGTGCGATCCAACACCACTCTTGGGTTTCGCCATGTCCGACGAACTTCACAACGTGCGGATGCTCGAATCCGTCCAGCACCCTGGCTTCGCGACGCAGTGATTGCGCCTCTTGGATGTTCGAGACCGGGACGAGCTTCAGCGCCACGGTCTGCTCGGAGCTTGTGTCTGTCGCGCGCACTACGACCGCCATGCCGCCACGACCGAGCACATCTTGGATTTGGAACGAACCCACTCGAGATGGCAGTTCCTCCAGGTTCGGATCGCGCACAGCGACATCGAGCTCCTGGAGCAGCGAAGGGTGCTCATTGAGGAACTGAAGCGAAAGGCAGGGCTCACTCCCGGTGTCCTCACTGCGGAAGAACCGAAGGACTTCGTCGTCTGCGGAGACCATGGAGCTATTCCATCATCTGTAGCAACCGCCGACATTCGTCGTTGAGCTCGTCAGCATCCATGGGCTCGTGTTTGGCGACGACGTCACGCAGAGCGTGCTGGAAGCGCCTTCGTGCTCTCGCATAGATGCGGTGCACCTCTTCCGCGGGCTGCTGCCAGCGAGCTGCGATCTCTCGGATGGGCAGGTTCTGGGCGAAACGTAGGTCGAACAGTTCTTTGGCTCGATCTTCGGGGCTGCGCTGAGCCGCCATATCGAGTGCTTCTGCGATCAACGTTCGGGCCCATTTGCGTTCGAACTCGATCCGCGGATCAACGCCATCTGGAGCTGGTTCATCACGGATGAGTTCGGACTCCATCCGTTCCTCCTTTCTGTGCACTTGCTCCTTCTCCATGCGCATCGCGATGTTGCGGGTCACGCCAAACAGGAAGGCGCGGAAGCTCTGTGGCCGCGCCTCCCGGACGTTGTGCAGCACGCCGCCCTTACGGAAGCACTCGACGAACACATTTTGGATCGCATCATCCAACCAGTCTTTCCGTGCGGAAGTGCGCCAGCGACTGGTTAGGTACGCGCGCACAATCGGGCTGTAGCGCCGTGCGAACTCGGATGCTCGCGGTGATTCCGTTCTACCGGCGTCCACCACGAGCTCCCAGCTCGTTCGAACGATCTGTTGGTCTTGCATTCTCGAGTGGTGTGCGTCGCGAGACGAGCCGTTGCAAAAGAACCCACCCGCGTCTCCAATTCTAGGCGGGAGGTTTTACTCAG
The DNA here is from genome assembly GCA_965534055.1 of uncultured bacterium. Taxonomy (GTDB): domain Bacteria; phylum Planctomycetota; class UBA1135; order UBA1135; family UBA2386; genus CBESZZ01. Next base: position 7,393 of record CBESZZ010000081.1, read on the forward strand.
TACTACTGCACGAAGGAGACAACCAGTGGCCCAACCAAGCAAAGAAGCCAAGAAGGCAACGTCGAACGCAGCTCATGCGCCTGGCCGCACACGCCGACCACCAAGTCCGATCGTGGATCTGCCGTCGGGGAATGCAGTCAACGTGCCGCCACCGTCGGTGAAGATCCGAACCGTCATTCCGGAAGCGACGGGCAGCATCCGAATTGTGCTCGAAGCGGAAGTCGGGAATAGCGAGCGGAAGATTGCCATTCCAGGGACGACGCTGTCGGCGACCGTCGTGGACACGAATGGCGTCCCGTTCGGAGGCTTGGCCGACACCGATGCGTTGAAAGCAATGGTCGATGGGTTGGACAGCGCGGAACATCGGGCGGATGTCGAGATCGAGTTGGTTTCGCCTGATGATCAGTCCGGTGTGGACCTCAGCGTCTTTAAGTCGATTCACGTCGTCGGTGATTTCGTCTGCATCGACTCAAATGGAACGTACGTCGGGACCGATCAAGCGGAGCTCAACGTGGGTGACGATGGCGAAGTGCGAATGACGATTCACTCGGTGCGCTGACACCAGAGATCTCTCTTGCCCAGACCCTGTGCGGCCTCGGCGCGTGCGTCGAAGCCGCGTGGCCGTTTGACTAGCCGCCGCGTTTCGGGACGCGCACATGCCACTGCGGTGGCAGAACTACGTCGACTGCTTCACCGCGGTCGATCGCTGGCGCGGCTTGATACCACCCGCTGCAGTCGAGTGCTTCGACGTTGAAGTTGCGCACGGCGCAAACACAGACGAGGCCCAAACCAGCTGCGCCGAGCAATCGTGTCCAGCCAGGGTTCCAAAGCAACAAGAGCAGGCACCACGTGATGCCGATGCAGGGCAGGAGGAAGTAGCGCCCACCGAGGTCAAAAGGACTGACCCGACCCAAGCCTCCGCCCAACCGCACTTCGGTTGCGAGCAACGCTGCGACGGACACGCACAGGCTGCCCAGGAAGAACGCGCGGCGGCCACCATGCAGGCCAAAGGCTCCGGCGAAGAGTCCTACCCAGAGCGCGACTGCAACGGATGCCCACCAGCCGGGAGACTCGTCGTACAAGACGGGTCCCCATAGCAAGCCGGAGGGGAACGCACGCAGCAACACGCGTTCGAAACCCGCCAGCTCCATGGCTTGTGGTGGGTGGGCACTCTCGCCGATGAAGGCCATGACCAGCAGCTGGGCCATGCCAACCGCTCCCGCGACACCAAGCAGCACGAAGTCGATGCGCGAACGACCGATCCACGCCCGCAAGCACCAGAGCAGCATCAGCATCAGCAGGTGCGGCCCAGCCAAGCCAGCGCCGATCAGCCAGGGCACGTCACGCCATAGAGAAGCGCGCGGTGCTCCATCGACCGCGCGAGCCAAGCCGTCCAGCGAGATCGCCGCGAGCCCGATCGCTAGCCACCAATGTGCGTTGAGCAACACGTGCATCGTTTCGCCGCTGTGCGGCACGAGTACCACGCCGAAGCACATCGCAATCCGCAACGCGTTGGGTAGGCGCAAAGTCGCGATCGTCCACAGCGTCAAGAACACCTGAGCGAGTGCTGCGCCTAGATAGAACGCAGGCAGTTGCGTCGCGGAAAAGTCAGTCACCGCGGCCGCAACAAACCGCGCGGGCACGTGGAGGTAACCCGAGTAGTCGTGCAGCAAGCTTGACCAACCATGCATGCGTGCGGTGAGAAAGAACTCGCTCCCGTCTTCCGCAAACATCGGCGGCGCGATGACGTTCTCCCAGCGCCGCACCGCAAACAGGAACAACAGCCAGAGCAGCAGCAGAGCCCAGTGCACTTTGCCAAACGCCCCGCCACCCGACGCCTGTGCGTCGATGGTCGACGAGGTTTTGCCTAAGGCTGAGCCCGTTCCCAGAAGCTGTGCTCCACTGCGCGGGTCGTTCACGCCTTTGGTTGCAGCATGCGCACGGCTTCCGCGAGCAGCGCCACGCCGTAGCCGGTTGCACGACCTTCGACCATTGCCGGGCCAGCCATGTCGATGTGTCCCCACACAGCTTTCGTGTCGTCGATGTGCCAGTAGATGAAGCAGCCCGCGCAGCTCGATTGGGCGTTGCCTCGGTTCGAGACTGAGTTGCGCATGTCCGCGATGTGGCTCTTGAACTCGGGCTTGTAGAACTCAGGTGCGAACGGCAAGGGGTGGGTCATGTCGCCCGACTCCTGGCCAGCACGCACCAACACGCGTTCGAGCTTGTCGTCGTTGCTCACGACCGCGGCGTGGTTGGTGCCGGTTGCGATCATCTGCGCACCGGTCAACGTCGCCGCGTCGATCACGACGTCTGCTTTCAGTTTCCGCACGGCGTAGCTCACGCCGTCTGCCAGGAGCAGTCGACCTTCAGCGTCGGTGTTGTTGATTTCGACTGTCAGACCGGAGTGCGCGGTGATGACGTCGTCCGGCTTGTAGGCCGATGGCCCGACGGCGTTCTCCGCCAGGCATAGAACCAGGGTAACCTTGCCCTTGTGCTTCGAAGCGGTCAGAGCGCGGAACGCGCCGAGCACCGCTGCTGCTCCGCCCATGTCGGCTTTCATTCCCGGCATGCCAGCCTTGCTCTTGATGCTCAGACCACCCGTGTCATAGGTGACGCCTTTGCCCACCAAAGCCACATGCGGCCCCTTGGCGCCACGCGGTGAGTAGCGCGCGATCAGCATGCGCGGCGCGCTGAGTGCGGTCCGACCCACGGCATGGATGGCGCCGAGTCCGGCGTCGAGCAGCTTGTCACC
>CBESZZ010000082.1:0-10132 GCA_965534055.1 uncultured bacterium
TGGTCTTCGCCAACGTCGATGGTCCGCTGGCGGTGGTAGGACGTGACTACGTCTACATCAACCAGATCAACCTGGGCGTCGTCGGTTTTGTGCGACAGGACATCATCGCAGCGCCGATCGATGACGAGACTCTCGACGTGGTGGTCAAAGACCTCAACGGCGACGGCTTCCCCGACATCTATGCCGCGAACTGGTACTCGTCTCCAACGAACACTGGCAACTTCGGCGCGAACATGCCGGTGTTTGATCGCCTCTACCTGACGGCAGGCGCACCATTGGTGTGGACGGATCAATCGCAGATGTTGCCTGACAACCCTGGCTTCGTGGGGCCGGTAGCTTTCGCGGTGCCACCGTTCGCCAGTTCGGACAGCGAAACCGTCGACGCGGACAACTTTGGTTTCCTTGGATGGGGGCCTGACGAGGTCATCGTTTCGGCTGGCAACAAGTGCGGTACGATCGGCAACGACGCGACGCGCCGCGGGTTGCGCTTGCTGCACTACGTCCCACCAATGAACGGAGTGCCGGCGCACTACGTCAACGACCGGTTCCTTGGCGGCGGTGGCCTCTCGCTCCTGCCAGCTGACGTGGCGACTATGTTGAACATCAACGACGTGGAAACCGGAGATTGGCAGCAGATATGGAAGGATGTCGACATGGGCATCGCTTCGCTGCAGGTGCCGGTGGTCAGCCCCGGATACGTCTGGTTGACTCGCTGAGTCAAACTTGCGCCCCTGGCTCACCGCTGAGAATCCGGTGAGTCGGGGGGTTTGGGGCGCGAATACGGTGGAGCGCTGTTGAGCGGCGGGCGCGATCTAGCAAAGTTTCTAGGATCGGATGCAACTCGGAGGCCTGGTCAGGCGGCTTACCCGATGCCCCCGATTCTCCGAACTAGGCTCTCCGTACTAGGCTCTCCGCATGGCGCACAGATTCTCACTTCTTCCTCTCCTTCTTACCTGCGCTGTCCCCGTGGGCAGCTCTGTCGCCCTGTTGGCGCAGAGTTCCGAGCACACCGGCAACTTGCAGGGCATCGATGGCGAAGCCGCCGCATCGGCCAGCGTCGCATTGGTCGATGTCGGCTTCGGGCGCTCGGATGCCTTCACACTAGCCGGCGACCCTTCGTCGCCGTCTGGCGCGAGTCTTGTGCGGTTTTCAGACCCCATGGATGTCGCGCAGAGAGACGTGGTTACGGCGGGCGTCCGCGCACTCGCGGCATATGGTGGCGACCGGTTGATGACGCTCGAGGGCGATGATCTCATCGAGTGGACGTTCGACACGTTCGGCTCTGCCAACTCGACGTTGCTTGCGTCGGGGCTCGCGGCAGCGACTGGCTTGCGGGAGGTCGTTTGGTCCAACGGTTCCGGCCTGCTGGCGCATTCCGCTTCGACTGGTGAAATGTGGCGCATCGATGAAGCCTCAGGAAGCTACAACGTGATTTCGTTGTCGACCGTGGTTGGGTTGAAAGACGCACTGGTGATTCACCGAATGTCGAGTCAGGACCCCGAGATCGCTGTGTTGCACAGTGGAGGGGTCAGCCTGTTCGATTCCGAGTCGTTGGTCATGACGTTAGACCTTGCGTCGAACGGCGGGCTCGAGAGCTTTGCCGTGGCGCCCGCAGAACACGGCCACGCCGAGCGGCTGATCTGGATCGCTGAGTTCACGGATCAAGAACAGTGGACCTATCAATGGTTCTGCGAATTCGACGAGTTCGGTATGCAAACAGTGTTGCCGCTGTTCACGAATACTCTGGTCGATGTGTGCTCGTTGAAAGCCGACGATGACGACTACCACGATGTCGCACTGGTTGACTCGGAGCACGCGTGGTTCTTGCACGATCGCGCCGCAGAGAGCGGACCTGGTGACCACTACTTCTTGGATCAGTCGGGCGCCCGAACAGCCCATTGCTCCTTGTGGGCGGAAGAAGCAAGCGGTGGAAACACGGTTGCCGTGGGCCCATCGGCGCGCGGTTCCATCACATGCGGCGATCTCGATCGCGATTCTGACCATGACTTGGTCATGGTGCACCCAACCAACGGCTTGTGGATCGTTCCCGGGGAAACTGTGGATGAGCATGACCCCGACACCCGCATTCGGCTCGACCACCGTTACGACCTTGACGAATCCTGGCTCATGGGCTTGCCGAACGACCCCGACATCTACTGCGACCTGACGCTCAACATCATGGTTCCGGCATCCCAGTACATCATTGACCCCCTTGCCACACATGTTGCGGTCAAGATCACCAAGCAGGCGACCCCGCAGTCCGACCTCGATGCCAACCCGGTCTACGAGATGGTGATCCCGCTAAGCTCTGGCGTCGTTCTTTCCACCGGAGAAACGCATCTGATCAACACCGTCTGGCTTCACTATCCGGCGCCGTGGGAAACAACGCTGTTTCACATCAAGTTCACCTTGGTGGACGACGTCGATCTGCTCAACGGACCGTCGACCATCTACACCTATGCTCACTCCGGTGAACTGCGCGACACCGAGCGGGACAGCCGGTGGGCCATCAACGTGTTCGGGGGCCCTGGCGATGAGCCGGACGACGGTTCGGGCAATACGGAAAAAGACAACTCACGTGGCCCCACCAGCGGTGGGTCGACCGGAGGCAACTAGCCGCGCGAGGCTGTGTCAGCCGGTTGTCGACGACGTCGCAATCGGCTGATCAAGGCCGCGATCAGGGCAAGTGCTGCGAGACCCGCCCAGATGGGCCAAGTGCTGCGACTCGCCGGTCGCCGGCCAGTTGCGGCGACCTCAAGCAATCGGCTCGTTGAGAGCCCGACGGCGTGCATGAGGAATGGGTGCAGCGAGGCGCGATCCAGCTGCGCTGTGGCCGTGCAGCGTCGCGCATCTCGAAGCGCTTCGCCCACCGTGGCGGTGGCCGCCAAGCGTTCATGCACTTTGGCCATGGCGATGAGGCTTGCGCGGTATTCGAGCGGGGTGTGGCTGAGCACCACGACGTCGGCGCCGGCCAAAAGAAACGACCCGCCAAAGTTGCCACGGCCGTCGTCGCCGACGCGGGCCGCGGCCGCACCGGAACGGCACGAGGTGAGCAGGACGACCGGGGGAGCGGTCAAGGACTCCGCGTCTTCGGCCCAAAGCGGCGTTGGCCCGTCGCTGCCGGAGAGCAAGAGGCCTGTACAGCGTTCTGGCCGGGACGGATCATCCACCGAGTGCGTGAGCACGTGCAGGCCGCGGGGGCCGGGTCGCGCGCCGGGCTTCAATGCGGTGAAGGGGCTCGTCGACAGGAGCGCTCGCGCATCGTCGGATCCAGTGGCGATCGCGACGAAGTCCGACGGGTATGCAGCGAGCAGCGAGTCTTGTTCCGAGTTGCCGAAGGGCAGATCAGGGAGGTCGGCCCATAGCTGACTATCGATATCGTCGAGACGCGGGGGGCCGCACAGCAGCATGCTGCCTGGAGCGTCGGGCTCCGAAGCAGGCCTCGCGGTGCGTCGCTCGACCAGCGCGGCGCCCACGGGAAACGAGGGAAGGTAGGAGACTACATGGCGAGCCCCAAAACGCTGGCCTGCGGTTGGCAGGAGTTCGAATGGCATCTGGCCCAGCGATTCGATGCCGACGAGCGCAATTTCGCTCCAGCCATCGAGTCGCGTATGCAGGGCCTCTGGCAAGAACGTCACGGCGGCCTTGGCGAGTGCTTTTTCCAACGCGTCGGAAGCCGCTTTAGAGTCTTCGCGAAGGACCCGCCCCACGGCGACGTTGCAGGCGTTGCGCAAGCCATTCAGTGTGTGTTTGGCAGGGAGTCGAACATGACTCACTGCGTTCGCGTCGATTGCGAACAGATGGGATCGAGTCCTGCCCGGAACGTACAGAAGTGCTCCTCGGTCGTTCGTCAGCAGAGTCTTGCGCGCGTAGTCCAGTGTGATGGCCTTCGCTCCTAGCGCGCGAGCGAGTGAGCCGAATGACTGGGCTTCCAAGATGCGTTCCAACACGAGGATCGCTCCGGTGTCTTCGCCATGCACAGCGCAGCTCAGCTCGATCAGTTCGCTGAGCAACGAGCGAGCGTCCTCAAAGAACAGGAAACCTACTCCGCCGTCCCTGGTGCCGGTGTCGTGCCACCGTCGCATGAGTCGGCGGAAGGCTGCATCGCGTTCGGCCCACAGTTTCGCAGCGGAAGTTTGATCCAGCGTCGCGACCTTTGCCACGGCAAGCCGCGTTTCCTGCACGTCGAGCATCAACGTGGTCGCACTGGAAGATCCGCCGCGCGCTGGCGCAAGCAGCTCCGCGGAGCGATCCAGCCACTGTTGGCCAGAAGCCCTGAGTTGCTTCGCCGCTTCGGTGGTGGTGGTAGTGGCTGCTTCGTCAAGCAGGCTTTGCACGATCCAAAGGACAGCACGCTGACGCACGTTCTTCAGGATGTGCTTGGCGTTTGCCCATGTCTGCATGCGACTTCTGCCGCTGCCCTGCGGCAATTCACCGCGCGCTGCAGCCGAAATTTCAGCCATCGCGAGGCGAATCTCGATTTGCCCGTCGAACGGGCCGCCTACGCGTTGCTCCATTCTTGGATCGTCGCGGGTCTCAGCGGCAAGCTCCTTGAGCGCCGCGAGATCGTCACGGGCGAGCGCAAGGTTTGCACGGAACTGACAGTTGTTGCCCCACTGGCGGGTGTCCTTCGGCCCGATGCGAGCGCGTTGTTGAGCGATTGGTTCAACCGCGAGATCAGGCAGTCCCAGACGCAAGTAGCGCTGTGCCGTCAGTCCGAAGAACGTGGTGACTTGATCTTCGAACCGTTCGCCCTCGGGGATTCCGGCGATGAATCGCTCGTGGTACTCGTCGAGAAACTCGCCTGCCGCATGAATCGATCCATGCACCGTTTCTTCGTCAATCAGCCCAAGGAGCGCCGCGCCGGCACTGAAGGATGCGAAGTCCCTCAGTTTCGGGACGGCGTCGCGAAACGCCGCCAATTGCTTTGGTCCCGAAGGCCACGACTTCGCGAGCTGCCGCAGGATGTACGCACGCTCGTTCTGCGCGCTCTTTCCGGGCAGAGCGGCCAGTGCCCGAACTGCCAGCCGGTAGCTGTCGCGAACGAGTTCGGTGGTGGCGTATTGCTTGTGCTCATCCACGGCGTCCGTGAATTCTCGAACCTTCGCCATCGTTGGGGGCGGGCTCGCCGCCAGCGTGGGTTCAAACGCATCAAGGAGTTCGCGGAGCGCGAGGTCAGCAGCGGTCGTCGCCGCTTGCGCGTTCTCCTGCGGGGCCAAGCCGGTTGCCGCGGCAACGTGCACCGTGTGGCAGGCAAAGACGAGGAGAGCTGCGACTGTCAGCGGCGGCGTGCGCTGTCGACGCGCTCGGTGAAGCGCAGTTCGGTGCCGCCTGCTTCGAACACTTGTAGTTCCCATCGGATTCGATCCGGCATCGAAGAAAGCGCGCTTGTGCCGGGCGTCCATTGTGACTCGTCCAGTACCCGACTTTCCACGACGGGTTCGGCATCTGGCCCAGAATCCAAGGCGAAGACGCGTACGCGGTAGGACGCGGCCGCGGGGCCGTTCCAGTCGAAGAGGGTGAAGTCGACCGCGTCTCCCTCGGGACCCAGGATTTCGATGCCGTTCCCCATCATCAGGGGGTCATCGGTTGGCTTGTCGTCGCCGAAGGCAAGAATCAGCGCGACGATGACCGCAGCAGCTGCGAGTACCCAAGGTAGTGCGTTGCGGAAGGGGGTGGTGCTCCTGCCGGTTGCTGGGCCGATCGCGCCCGTCGTTGCGCTGCTGTAATCGAGTTCGGCGTGGATCGTCGCCGCGACGGCTTGCTCGTCTGACCGCGTCCGTTGTTCGCACGCCTCCGTCAATTCTTCGCGGACGGATGCGCCTTCACGCTCCATGGCTTCACGGGCTCGACGCAGGGTTTCGATTCGCTCGCGACAGGTCGTGCACGTCTCTTCGAGCTGCAACAGCGCAGCTTCGTCTTCTTCTCGAATCGTCTCCGTAAACGCCGCTTCTAGAATCCTTTCGTGGTTCTCGTCATGAGTGCTCATGCGTCAGTCTCCGGGTGGTGTCCTTGGAGGATGGTGCCGAGTTTGGTTAGTCCGCGGTAATAGCGACTCTTGATGGTGCTGACCGACACGTCGAAGCGCTCTGCAATCTCTTCGAACGTGCATTCGTCGAAGTGCTTCATACGCAAGATGTCGTCGGCTGGTGGGCCAAGCCGGTCGAGACCCTGATGCACGCTGTCGTCCGCAACAGTCTCGGGCGTCGCGATCAACTCGTTCGGCGCGGACAGCGAGTCCACGCGGACGCGTCGTGCAAGATTCTGGCGTGCGCGCAAGATCTCGTGGGTGCAGAACCCGTGCACCCAGGTCTCGAACCGAGATCGACCCGCATATTCACCGAGCTTACGCCAGACGGAGATCAACACTTCTTGCTGTGCGTCATCGAGCTGGTCTGGTCGCAGCGGTGACCCAGTGCGCGCGTTGCGCACACGCAGTATGGCGGGGACGCAACCCAGGCGGTCTACCAGGGTCTGAATTGCCAACGAGTCCCCTGAGAGGGCTCGCTGGACCAAGCTCAAATCGGCAGCACTCAGGGCTTCGGACTCCGGGGAACGTTCATGCACAGCGTCACGCTGCAGCGTGACGTCTTGGTCAAGATACCCGCACATGGGCCGTGAGCCAGCCCTCGCCACCAGGTTGCGTGGTGGCGGGCTGCGCATGTGCTGCCGTGGTGTGGAAGACTGAAACTGGTGCATGAGCTGAGTGAGACGGCCCGTGTTCCCTGGGTCTCCGCTGAGGTCACCGAAGTCGCATCAATTTCCCCGGATCTGAGCCGGAGGCTCGATGGGGGACAGCTCGCCTGCGGGACTGGCCACTTGGGGTCGGCAGGCCGACGCCCTCGGGTTTGTTGCCGATTCGATGGACAAGTGCTCTGGTCTTGGTCGACGATGGCATCGAGCGATCGTTCGCAGAGCGCGCTGGCAGCTGTCGACCGAGTTCTGGGCTAAGGCCTGAAGAGAGGTTTCATGAATCACACGTCCCAGTCCCTCCGTTTTGGCCGTTTTGCTTTCGCCAGCTTGGTCCTTGCCATGCCGGCTTGGGCGCAGGATGGGGCCGCGACGAAGCCGTCGTCGCAACCATCGGACACGGCGGCCCAAACCAAGTTCGCTCGGTTGTCCGAAGGTCCCGCGGGCGACCCCAAGTCGCTCGATGTTGCCGTCACCGAATACACCGATGCCAAGGGCCGGCGGGTGGATCTCGTGGGCGCTGTGCACATCGCCGACCCTCAGCACTACCGCGACCTGCAGGAACTGTTCACCGCGTATGACGCGATGCTCTACGAGCTGGTGGCCCCCGCGGACTTCAGACCCTACCCGGGTATGGAGCGGGGCGGCACCAGCCCGGTGAGCATGCTCCAGCGTGGCTTGAAGCGCGGGCTTGAGCTCGAGTTCCAGCTCGACGCTGTGGACTACCGCCCGGAGAACCTCGTGCACGCCGACCTGACGCCGCGCGAGTTTGAAGAGCTGCAGGAAGAGAAAGGCGAGACGCTGCTTTCTCTGCTGTGGAGTAGCTACGTCGCAGAGCAGCAGCGCATGCGTGAGGAAGCTGAAGCTGCCGACGAGGCAGGCGTCGAGTTGAAGGGCGAAGAGATCCCCAATCTCGTCAACGCGTTCCGTTCCGGTGAGGGACGGCACACCCTTCGCGTTCTGTTCGCGAAACTGTTGCAGAACGTCGAGAAAGTCGCCGCCGGATTCGGCGATAAAGGCGAAGGTTCAGTCCTGGTTGAGGGCCGCAATGAGAAGGCGTTCGTCGTTCTCGACAAGCGTCTTGCCGCCGGCGACAAGATGGTTGGGATCTACTACGGGGCGGCGCACCTGCCCGACATGGAGGACCGGCTGATCCAACGGGGATTCAAGCTCACGGGTCAGCGATGGCTGCGAGCCTGGGATTTGACGAAGCGGATGGATCCGAAGTTCAAGGGTCGCAACTCGAAGAGTGACGAAGGCGGCGCGGCTTCGAAGCCCGCTTCCGACGGCAAGCGCTGACGGTTCGGCGCCATGCGCGCCAAAGCTCTAGTTCCCGCGTTCAACGCCTTCGCGAACCACTGCGCGAACCTGTGCCACGTTGGCTATGTCTTCGAGCGGATTGCCGGCCAGGACCACGAATCCTGTGGTGCCCGGGCGAATCGAACCAAGGTCTTCGGCATCCAGGACCTGAGCCGCGACAGACGTCGCGGCTGCCAGCGCTTGTGCAGCGTTCATCCCGTAATCGACCATCAGTTCGAGTTCGCGCGCGTTGCGACCGTGGGTAAACACTCCCGCGTCGCTGCCGCAACCGATGGTGACTCCCGCAGCGAGAGCTAGCTGAAAGCCGATCTTCGCCGTGTTGAGGCGCTTGACGATCGGTCCCTTGCGCCCGGCGTATTCGACGATGGCTTCGTTCGCGGCGAGGCAAGGGCAAAGCACGACGCCGCGTTCGCGCATCAGGTCGAAGGTGGTCTTCGCGCCACCTGACCCATGTTCGATGGTGCGAACGCCAGCGAGCGTGGCACGTCGCATGCCCTCGTCCGTGGTGGCATGTGCGGCGACCGGAACCCCAAGACGCTTGGCTTCTGCGCAGAGCGCTTTGAGTTCAGCCAAGGAGAACGTGGGCGCGACACCGCCGTCCGGACCGTAGCGATAGTCGGCGTAGACCTTGATCCACGCTGCCCCGCCGGCGACCTGTTCGCGAACGGCCTGCTCAATCTCTTCGATTCTAGCTACTGGTTGCGCGCCCTTCTTGACGTTCGGGTCGTCTGGTTCTGGTCCGTAGCGACCGCGCTGCACGATTGCACGCGTTGCCGGGTAGACCCTGGGCCCGCGAACTACGCGTTCGCGAAGAGCTTGGACGATATCGACGTCCGCGTAACCCGCACCTTCTGTGCCTAGGTCGCGAATGGCCAGGAAGCCCGCGAGCAATGTGTCCTTCGCGAATACTCCTGCGCGCAGCGTGCGCATGCCGTCGGATTCTTGCAGCACCTGATCCGTCCACGACTGTTGGTTGTAGGGCCGCAACAGTAGGTGCGTGTGCAGATCGATCAGTCCGGGGATGATCCAAGCGTCGCCGAAGTCCTGGGTGAACGACTCGCCGGCCTCGGCTTTCCGCACTTCTTGGATTGTTCCGAGCACGGTGACCAGCACGGTGTCTTCGAGCCACGTGGTGCCATCTTCATGAAGCACATGGGCTGCTCGCCAGCGTTCCGACCGCTGGGCGATGGCTGCGGTGGAGAAGAGTAGGGCGACGAAACTGAGAGTTGCGATGTTGCGCATGAGCCCATCATCATCGTCTCTTGGCGCGATCCACAGTGATCCTTGGGGTAGATCGCCATTCGCAATTGCGCGCTGCGACGGCTGGCCTTTCCGCTGACTGTTTACGGTCTGTCGTTGGAGCCTTGCGGTGGCCGTGGTTCGCAGCACGTCTGCGTTGTTGCTTTGCGTTGTTGCTCCGCGTTGCGCTTGCGCGTGACCTGGCGAATACTCCGGAAGCACGACTTCGATTAGGTAAGCGGACCATGCCTCCATCCGCGCTCGCAGTCGCTGCCTTCACTGAGGAAAAGATATGCGTTTCGGAACCCGTTTCATCTCGGCCATGGGCCTGCTCTCACTCGTCTGTGGATCACTGCACGCGCAGACGGTCTACCTGAACGATGCGAACATCTCGGTGTCGTTGGGTGCCAGTATGGCTGCAGAGCCCTTCTCGAACCGAACGGCCGCGGCGTCGCTCGCGAGCATCATCGATGCACCTACAGCGGCATCTCCAGAGAGCCACCTGCAGAACACCCACGTTTGGGTCAGCGGTGGACCGCTGGAGCTCGACTTTGATCTGGGGCAGGACTACGACCTGCAAACCCTCCATCTGTGGAACTACTTCTCTGAAGGCTTCGACGTCGACAACATCGACTTCCGGTTCTTCGACGCGAACGGCGTACTCGTCGGTGACTTGCTTGGTGTGATGCCCGCACTCGGTGGCGCGGGAGGGAACCCGATCTTCGCCGAAAACCTGCCGCTATCGTTCCCCGGTCGAATCCGTTTCGTGAATGCTGTCTTAACCGGATCGAACGGCGAAGTGGACTTCAACAACCTCGGATTCACCGCGACCGCTTCCTGCAGCACCGTCGCGAGCTGGGCCAACTTCGGTGCGGGTTGGCCG
>CBESZZ010000083.1:0-10090 GCA_965534055.1 uncultured bacterium
CACGAAGTGGATCGCCGGGTGGAAGAAGAACGGCTGGAAAACCAAGAACCGCACGCCGGTGAAGAACGTCGACCTCTGGCAGGAGCTCGACGAAGCCGTCAAACACCACGACATCGAATGGCGGTGGGTCAAAGGCCACGCTGGCGACCCCGGCAACGAACTCGCCGACGAGCTCGCGCGCCAGGGCATTCCCGGCCGCTGAACCAAACCATCCACGATGGAAGCGATCGCCAACGAGGTGCTCGACCTCATCGTCAAAGGCCACAACCTGCCAGCGGACACGCTGCACGGACTGCTCGATGGGCCGCCGACCTTCCTGGTGTTCCTGCGCCACTTCGGTTGACCCTTTTGCCGCAGCCAAGTGGCTGACTTGCGACGGTGCGTCGCAGACCATCCGGAACTCCGCATCGTGTTCGTTGCGCAGGAGAGCGAGGCTCGGACGCTAGAGTTTTTTGAAGAGCGCTTCCCGGACGCCAAGGCCATCGCAGATCTGTCGGCAGGGTTGTTCGAAGCGTTCAATCGCAACCGTATGAAGGTGAGCCAACTGATCCGCCCACGGTTGATTTGGCGCACGTTGAAGGCGTTGACGAAGGGACACTTCATCGGCAAGCCCGGCCCAGACGTTCTACGGCTGCCCGGCGCGTTCCTTGTCGAAGCCGGAAGGGTGGTCTGGAGCAAACCCGCAGTCGATCCATCGGATCACGCGAACTGTGCGGATCTGCTGGCTCGTGAAGTCAGCGCAGAAGCGTGACGAGCACCGGCTCCAGCGTGTGCCGGTCGATTCGGTAGACGGGCCGTCGGTCCAACGCTTCTTGGACCGCCGCCGCATCGTTGGGAGTTTCCCGCTGCAGGAACGCGATGTGGTTCTCGACCGCATCGTCGTAGGAATCGAAAATGACTCCGCGCTGAGTCATCGGTGCTGTCTTCAGCAAGGCGACCGCACGAAGCACCTCGCGTTCATCGCACGTCTCCCATAGGAGCGTCGATGGCGCTTCCAATCGAGCCTGTCGACGCGGAGTGGATCGTGCGTTCAGCGCGAACTGCCACTCCGGGTTCGAAGTGCGCTTGGCCGCCCCCCCCGCCAGTGTCATTCGCTCCGAATCGTTGGTCTCCGCCCGCACTGGCACCGGATCGACCGGTCGAGCGACGAGCAGCACCACGAGCAGCGGCGTGGCGATGAAGCACAAAGTGATGAGCGAGCGCATGAATCGAGGTTTCGGATGATAGGAACCCGAGGTCTTGAGCGGCAGCACTCATTCCATGCGAACCACGCCTCTGCGAAATCTGTAGGGCGGCTTGCGGCACACCGTGTCTGCAAGGCTCCAAGGAACTTTGCCGCTCGCGGAAGCCGGTGCTGGGCGCCAGAGATTGCGAGCCCCGCTGACTCTTTCAGGGCGGACCGGCATCTCCCTTCGCATCGGCGATGAGGCTCGGTCGTCATGCCTGAGATCCATCGCGACAGCGCTCGCATCCTTGCGGGCCACGCCGCGCTTCGTTCGCCGTCGACACCAAGCGATGCACACGCCGACCACAGGCCGCCTGCCCGGGCTGGTCGACTTGCAGGCTGCCTACGCCCGCCGTTGCCAGACTGATTCCTCAACCGCCAACCGCACCGAGTGGACGGTGACGAACCCGGTGGATTCGGAGCCAGCCTCAGAGTCACAAAGCCTTTTTATGTATAGGCTTGTGCCCGAGTGACTACAACCTCACTGAGCAGGGCTCAATACCCGACCATGGCGTCGCTCCACCAGGGCCTTCGCCATGAGGATCCTTGACAAGCCGTCCGAAAGCCCCGTAAGCCCCCGCACCTATGGCTTCCAAGAAGACGGTGAATGGCGACGGCAAGGCTCTGGTGATCGTGGAATCTCCGGCCAAGGCCCGGACGATCGCCAAATTCCTCGGCGATGACTACGCCGTCGAGGCCAGCGTGGGTCACGTCCGCGACCTCCCTGCCAACGCGGAGGAAATCCCTGCCGCCGTCAAGAAGGAGAAGTGGGCGCGCTTAGGCATCGACGTGGAGGACGACTTCAAGCCGCTCTACATCGTTCCGAAGCACAAGAAGGAGCAGCTGAAGAAGCTCAAGGCGCTGCTGAAAGACGCAAGCGCGCTCTATCTCGCGACTGATGAAGACCGCGAAGGTGAGTCGATCTCCTGGCACCTCGTGCAGGAACTCAAGCCCAAGTGCGATACCCACCGCCTGGTGTTCCACGAGATCACGAAGACCGCCATCAAAGCGGCGCTCGAAAACCCACGGTCGATCGATCAAGACCTGGTGGAAGCGCAGGAAACCCGACGGTTGGTCGACCGCCTCTTCGGTTACTCGGTTTCGCCTCTGCTCTGGAAGAAGGTCAAGCCGCGACTGTCAGCTGGCCGCGTGCAGTCGGTTGCGGTGCGCCTCGTCGTAGAACGAGAACAGGAGCGGATTCGCTTCGTCTCCGCTGGCTACTGGGACTTGCAGGGCACGTTCGACGCGGACGACACCCAGCCGTTCCAAGCGGCGCTGCACTCGATCGACGGGCAACGCATCGCCAGCGGCAAGGACTTCGACCCCGACACCGGCAAGCTGAAGGACCCATCCAAAGGCAGAAGCCAACCAGCGTGGCTCGACGAAACGCGAGCCAAGGCGCTTGCGGCCGCGCTGCAGGGAAAGAAGGGCAAAGTCCTCAGTCTCGAGCAGAAGCCTTTCACCGAGCGCCCACAGCCGCCGTTCACGACCTCGACCCTCCAACAAGAGAGTTCGAGCAAGCTGCGCTTCACCGCGAAGCGCACGATGAGCGCCGCGCAGCGCCTCTACGAGAACGGTTACATCACCTACATGAGAACTGACTCGACCACGCTGTCGGGCCAAGCTCTCGAAGCTGCCAGAGCGGTGATCACCTCGGAGTTCGGCGCGCAATACGTGCCTGACGAACCGCGCACCTACGCCAGCAAGGTCAAGAACGCGCAGGAAGCCCACGAAGCGATTCGTCCTGCCGGTGAAGAGTTCCAGCTGCCCACCAAGATCGGCAACGACATGGGTGCTGACGAACGCAAGGTCTACGAGCTCATCTGGAAGCGCACCGTCGCTAGCCAGATGAAGGACGCGAAGGGCAAGCGCACCACCCTGCAACTCGGCGTCGACGCGACAATCGACGGCAAGACCGAAGCGACGGTGTTCCAGACCTCCGGCAAGATCATCGAGTTCCCCGGCTTCCGCCTCGCCTACGTGCAGGAGGCCGAAGACGCCGAAGCCGCAGTGTCCGAGAAGGACCGCATGCTGCCCAACGTCAAAGAAGGCCAAGCGGTCGACGCCAAAGAAATCAGCGCCGACGGGCACACGACCCAGCCGCCACCGCGCCTGTCGGAAGCTGGCTTGATCAAGGAGCTGGAAGCGCGCGGCATCGGCCGTCCAAGCACCTACGCCTCGATTATCGAGACCATCTTGGCGCGTGAGTACTGCTTCAAGAAGGGCTCCGCGCTGGTGCCCACCTTCACCGCATTCGCCGTGACGAGCTTGCTGCGCGAGTTCCTTCCGAGCCTCGTCGATTACGCGTTCACCGCGTCGATGGAAGACGACCTCGATGAAATCAGCAACGGCCGCAAGCAGCGGCTCGCCTACCTGAAGGCGTTCTACGCCGGCAACGGCACGCCCGGCCTGCGTGACAAGCTCAAGTCTGTCGAAGAGAAGATCGACCCGCGTCAGGTCTGCTCGATCCCGCTGGGCCAGAACAAGGACGACGAACTCGTCGAGATCCGCGTTGGCCGCTACGGACCGTTCCTCTCCTGCGGTGAACAGCGCGTCAGCGTGCCCAACGAAACCGCGCCCGACGAACTCGACCTGGAGTACGCGATCGAGCTGCTGCGCAAAGGCGGCGAAGGTCCCAAGAGTCTCGGCCACCACCCGGAAGGTTTGGAAGTGTTCGTGAAGGTCGGCCGCTTCGGGCCGTACTTTCAACTTGGCGACCCCGAAGAGCTCGACGGCGAGAAGCCCAAGATGGCTTCGCTCATGAAGGACATGGACGTCGAAACCGTCACACTCGAAGACGGACTTGCCGTGCTCGCACTGCCGCGCACGCTCGGGATCGAGAAGAACCCCGAAGGCGAAGAGCACGAGATCCTTGCCGCCGACGGTCGGTATGGCCCTTACATCAAGTGGGGTAAGGAAACGCGCAGCTTGCCGCCTGAGGCATCACCGCTGACGGTCTCTCTAGAGACCGCCAAGGTGTTGCTCGCTCCACCAAAGGCGCGACGTGGGCAAACACGCACGGCTGCTATGGCGTTGAAGGAACTCGGCGACCACCCGGATTCCGGCGCAGCCGTGAAGATTCTTGAGGGTCGCTATGGGCCCTACGTGACGGACGGCAGCGTGAACGCTTCGCTTCCGCAGGGCACTGAGCCAGACTCGGTGGGCATGGCGCAGGCAGTCGAGCTTCTTGAGGCACGTGCCGCGAAGGTCGGGCGCAAGAAGACGAAGAAGAAAGCCGCCAAGAAGAAGACCACCAAGAAGAAGGCAGCCGGCAAGAAGAAGACCACCAAGAAGACCGCGGCGAAGAGCACGAAGAAGAAGGCCGCGAAGTCGACCAAGAAGAAATAGAGCGCTGCGCGAGGCCGCTCTGCAAAGACCGGCAAGAGCACTGACTGCGGCGAACTCTCCGCCGGAGATCGTTTCAGACTGAGGCAGTCGGATGATCAATGCGCGCGGTCCAATTGGCATAAGCCAGTAGGATCTAGCCTCTTACACCGGATCGGTGCATGGCACCTGGACGGCCCTCCCGCTGACCAACGCATCCGAGGGAGTGATGGAAGATTGCGCGCGCTGTACGGTCTGAGAAGTCGAGGCGAGCAACCTCGCGATCACACCACGCTCCCTCTTGCGCCACGGCGACAAAGTGACCGTGACTCCTTCCGCGAACGAATCCATGGTTTCAACCACTGTTCTCGCTCTCTCGATCTTCTTCGTGCAGGACCCCGGTGCTGCAGGTGCCGCGACCCAGCCCGAGCCCACGCTCGAAACGGTGGCGGAATGGGGACCGGTGCACTCTTCGACGTACACGATCGTTGCGCGCTTCGAAGACGCCCGTGAAGCCATGGAGTCGGGCCCGGCTGTCGCAAAAGCCAAGCACGCCATCTTGAAGCTGCGGGAGCTGTTGCCTCCTAAGGGGACGGCCGTTGGTGAGGTGTGGAACATCGACGCCGCGCCCGTACTCCCGATGCTGGCACAGTTCCACGCCGGTGTGACGTCCCGGCTGCGACATGCCAACCCGCCGCAGTCCGCGATCGACAAACTCGGCGAAGAAGTTGCGCGCAAACGCTACATGACTCCTGCCGTGGAGGGCGGTCGCGCGACGCTGCTCTCGCTCGACGACGATCAGTTCGAGGTGCTGCTTCGCGTTCATGTCGAGTTCGAACTGATCCCCAAGAAGATGTGGCTACTGCCAGCCCAACACGAGGGCGTCATGATCTGGGATCGCAAGAGTAACAAACCGATCAGCCTGCATCTGCGCCTGCCGCCACGCGACACCAACTTCGACATCAACCACCACAAAGGCGGCGCGGACATTGGTTACCTACCGCTCATGCAGGTCGCCACGGCGGGAGCGAAGCCGGCCGGTCCCAAAGCCGATGCAGCCCGTCAATTGCTTCGTGAGTCGTTCTATCCGGCTTCCAAGATCCAATGGCGAACACTTGCGGATGCGTTCGCTCGGGCCAAAGACAACGGGCGCATGCTGCACGTGATGCAGTTGTTTGGAACGCTCGACGACGAGAGTTGTTGACTGTCTGGCAAGAACCTGAGGGCAGTTGCCCTCGCAAACCCGGACACCATCGAAAAACTCAACACACACTTCGAGAACGTGTGGATCTTGGCCAAGGACGTGAAAGCACTGGCTGCTGATGCCTCGCAACCCGAGGCACTGCGAGCTTTCGCGGCCGGGCTCGCGAAACGCTACGCGTACCCCGTCGACTACCAGTTCGTCGATGTTCAAGGGGTCATGCACGGGCAGGGCGAAGCCAACGATTACAAAGTGTCATTCCGCCAAGTGCTCGACAAAGTTCTGAAGTAGCAACTGGTGAGCGACCCGTGCTCGCCGCCAGACGCTACATCAGGTTGAAGTCGACTCCCGCACAGCTCCGGGCCCCACGCCGAACATCCGCTTGAACGCTTTGGCGAACGCCCATTCGGAAGTGTAGCCAACCTCTTCAGCGATCTTCGCCGTGCTCAGATGAGGCGCGGTACGAAGTTGGCGACGCGCGCAAAGCATGCGCCATTGAGTCAAGTATTGGATCGGCGCGAGCCCGACGATGTCGTGGAAGCGTTCGGCGAACTTGGAGCGCGACATGCTTGCCGTCGCCGCGAGTGTCTCGGGGGTCCAAGCCCTGGCCGGCTCGCTGTGCATCGCCTCAAGGCTCCGGCGAAGTCGAGGGTCGTGAAGCGCCGCGAGAAAGTGGCCGGGCGTGTCCTGCGACTGACTGTGCGCTCGCAGGATCTGGATCAAGAGCACTTCGGCCAAGCGATCGACGATGGCGCGTGATCCCTGTTCGGACTGCTGACTCTCGACCAGAGCCAGCTTGGAAACGGTGGCCAACCACTCCCGGTGTGCATCATCGCTTGAGCTCAGACTAATGGTCTGCGGAAGGCCGCCGAACAGTGGGTGAGCCCCTGAGCGGTCGTACTCGAAATGACCGCAGATCAGAGTCGTCTGCTTGCCGGTGGCCTCGGCGTCCTTCGCGCCAAATACCGGACCAAACTCCCCCGGTTCCGCTTCCGCGAGCACGTCAGGTGCCCGTCGGGCGCGTGCAACAGCGCATGAGCATCGCCATGCGGCAACACGAAGAGATCTCCGACACCCATCCGGAGAGCTTCACCGTCGCCAACGCGCAACCAACACTCACCATCGGTCACCAGATGGAAGTTCGCAAACTCGCCACCACGGATGTCCATGCCCCACGGCGCGTGGAAATGTGCTTGGAAGTACACCGTGCCGCGCAATTCGAGCACCCTGAGCACTTGCGTCATCACATCCATCGAGCAAACCTTCCGCGCACAGCACGGAGTTGAGTCAGGGCTTGGGTCTCAGCGATTCGTTCGAAGCGCGGGCCAGTTTTGGTCTGCCTTGCTAAGCAAATCTGGTGCATCGTCGTCCCACATCCGCGAAGTGTCTACGTGGTCACCCTTGTAGTCACCATTGAAGAACAGCAGCAACCGACCGTCCTGGATCCGGAACGTTTCGGGATTGGTTGGCGCCCTGGCGTTGTTGGCCGCGACTCCAATCGCGCAGAATCCGCCGAACTCCGGTAGGTAGCGTTCGGGATCACGCACGAACGCTTTCCGGTTCGTGGCGTTGACGAAGCGGTACCCTCACCGAAGAACACCTAACGCTCAACCAAATCTATCGCGGCACTGCAGAATCCCTACGAGACCTGCTAAGCATCGAAGGCGTCTGGGAGTTCATGAACACAGACCTCCTCCGCGAAACCCAGATCGAACTGCGAGTCCACGACGAACAGCTCAGAGTCCCCGAAACCCTCAAGCCGCACTTCGTCAAGCCCAAACCACCGCCCCAGCAACCAAACGAGAACACCCCGCGCTACGTCTACTTCTATGACGTCCAACCAGTCAGCTCTAAGGACCTCATCGCCTTCGTTCGTCACCAGACCGACCAACAAGACAACCTGAAACGCAGCCAGAGCTACCTCGAAGAATGGGGCAACGAAGCCGCGCTCGACATTGCAGACTCAACCTGGGAAAACGCGCTACACAAAGCCGATCCCTCGACCCACGACACAATCGTCAGCTCCATAGCCCGCGCCGTCGCTGACTTGTGCACTGAGCAAGGCACAACCCCGAAGGTCCCACCGGAACAAGCAGCACTGTGGGGTCCATCCCCCGAAAAACAGGCCCGCGCAAATGTCCGAAGCGAGACGCAATCCGCCGGTTACTCATTCGTGCGGCCGCAGGATCCATGGCAGCTCTACCGCTTCGAACCAGTGCCGAATTCAGCAGGACCAACGCAGGCACCAGCCAGCGACATGGAGTCGTTGCGCGAGCAATTTGTTGAAGCGCTCGCTGCAACAGCCAAGTTCGCCGAAGACGCAGACTCACCCTTCGCCGAAGCGTTCCGCCTAGGGCAGTTGTTCCTAAAGGAGCAACTGCCCGAGTCGATCGAAGAAGTGATCACGCTCCTGGCGACCCGAGGATTCAGCGATCGGGCCCGGGAAGTTGCACTCGACAAGCTCGGCCTACGCGAGCAGCTCGCGTAGGCCGAGGAAGTGCAGGACATGTTGGCCTTTGAAGTCACCAGCGTGTTTGGCGGCATGGGATCTTGGAACGACCAAACCTTCGCGAGTGAGCCCGAGAACAACCAGTTCGACTCCCTCACGGCAGCGCTGTTCGCAGCGCGGCATGCACTCTTTGCACGCCGCCTCCACTGGCTCGCAGCAGACAGTTCGCTCTCGAACACGTGACACCGCAGAAAGTCAGGCCATCAATCGCCGCCGCAGAGGACGGAACGGCCCATAGCAGCGCGTTCAGCGATTTCCGCAACCAACACCGACTCGTCCAGACGCAAAAGGTGCTCGTACACTTCTTCGGGCTTCCACCCAGGCGAGGCCTACCGCACTGCCGCACCCCACAGACCTCCATGAAACTCGCTTCCGCAGCGCTCCGCCTACTAGCCTCGTCAGCCCTGACCTCGGTAGCCCTGACCTCAGCAGTCAGCGCCCAAGACTGCGCAGTCGCGTTCGACATCAACCAAACGCAACGCCCATTCGACGGCCAACCCAATAGCAGAGACGGTCGGTTTGTGCAGAGCGGCTCCTTCACCTACTTCTGGGCCATCACCCCGCAAGAGGGACAGGAGCTCTGGCGAACGGATGGGACCGCCACTGGCACGATTCTCCTTCGCGACATCACGCCCGGACCAGGGTCCGCCAGCGATGGCTTCGTCTTTAGCCCCGGCAACATGGTGGCCTGCCAGATCCAGGGTGTTTCGCACCTGTTCTTCGCCGCGCGCTCGATTGACGAGGGCTATGAACTATGGATCACGGATGGAACGACGAGCGGCACGCGGTTGGTGAGGGACATTTATCCTGGATCCGATGGTAGCCGCCCGTCGCGACTCACCGCCGGCACCGGCGTCGTGTTCTTCTCCGCGGACGACGCAATCCACGGATTCGAACTGTGGAGCTCAAACGGAACCACTGCTGGAACCATTCTGGTTCAGGACGTGATTCCCGGTCCGGACTCGTCGTTTCCTACCGACTTGTTCTTGGCACCAGGAGTGGCCAACGCTCTCTACTTTGCGGCGGGCGGCTCAGGCGGAAGAGAATTGCACCTCGCCAGCGGGCCCAATGGTCCAGCGAGCCTGCTGCTCGATGTGAACCTTGGCTTCGGCTCGAGTTCACCTAAGCCTTTGGCGAACCTGGGCAACACCATGCTGTTCGCCGCGACCACCGGCATGGAAGGACGAGAACTGTGGGCTACCGACGGCACCGCCGCAGGCACGCGCCTTGTTCGCGACATCAATCCAGGAGCTGCGGGCGGCATCCGCAATCTCCCCGGCGATTACGCGCTGCTAGGCAATGAGCTGTACTTCAGAGGAACCGATCTGGCGGGCACCGAACTGTGGGCTACCGATGGGACGACCACTGGGACGAGATTGGTTGCCGACTACGAACAGGGTCCTGGTTCGAGTTCACCGGCCGAGCTGCAGGTGGTCAACGACACCTTTCTCGTCTTCTCCGCAGCTCCGTCAAACACCGGAGCAGAGCCTCACGTCTTGATCGGCAACACCCCCACGCTGATCGCCGACCTCCAGCCAGGAGTGCAAGGTTCCCGTCCAGAAGAGTTCACCGCGATTGGGACCAACATCGCGGTCGTCGCTACACAGGGCGGGGCGCGGTCGCTCATCCAGCTCAATCCAACGCTTTCACTTGGCGCTGTGAACCCGACACACCTCACGCGAATCGGTTCGCAAACGGCGGTATTCGCTGCAGATGGTCCGGACGGACGAGAACTGTGGATCAGCGATGGATCGGTAAACGGCACGACGCAGTTGATCGACATCGGCACAGGACTCGCGACAGAATCCTCGGATGCGGACCTGTTGGGTGA
>CBESZZ010000084.1:0-10041 GCA_965534055.1 uncultured bacterium
TACGTCCAACGGCCCAGCGCCCTCAAGGACTCCGTCAATTGTTGGCCCGATTGGACGTCTACCGAGCGAGTCTGCGGCAGGTTCACGAACGCACTAGGGGAGTCAGCGCATTCGTATCGCTCGTGACGTCTTCACCATGAAGTCTCTACGCCAGTTGATCCTTCACCGGCAGCTTGCGGATGCGTCTGCCGCTGGCCTGCGCCAGTGCGCTGCATACCGCAGAGGCGACACCTGGCACGCCGACTTCCCCGATGCCGCCCATGGGGTCGTCGCTGTCGACGATGTGCACTTCGATCATGGGTGCTTCGTGCATCCGCATGATCGGGAAGTCGTCGAAGTTGCCCTGCTGGACCTTGCCGTCCTTGAACGTGATTTCGCCGTGCAGTGTCGCCGAGAGCGCGAAGATCGCGCCGCCCTCTAGCTGCGCTTTCACCTGATCGGGGTTCACGACCAAACCGCAGTCGATGGCGCAGACGATGCGGTGAATCCTGGGTTGTCCGTTCTCGACGGAAGCTTCGACCACGTGCGCCGCGAATCCTTTGAATGACTCGTGGACGGCAATGCCGCGGCCCATGCCTTTGGGGAGCGTGCTGCTCCATTCCGAATGCTTCGCAGCGGCGTGCAACACACGTTGCAGGCGCGGATGCTCCGCAAGCAGCTCGCGTCGATACTCGTATGCGTCTTTGCCGAGCCGTTCAGCGCATTCGTCGATGAACGATTCCTTTGCGAAGGCAGTGTTGGAATGGCCAACGGAGCGCCACCACTGCACGGGCACGGGCAGTTCGGGTGACTGCAGTTCGACCTTTTGCTCAGCAACGGCGTAGGGCAGCTCTGCAGCGCCTTCGACCGACGTCACGTCGACGCCGTTTTGAACCATCATGGGTTCCATCACGGTGCCCGCTGCGATGGATTGACCGATGAGGCGGTGTCGCCACGCGGTCACTTTGCCGTCCTTGAACACCGCGTGCATGCGATTGATCCACATCGGCCGATACCAACCGCCACGGATGTCGTCTTCGCGAGTCCACACCGTCTTAATCGGCGCGTTCAGTGCACGGCCTGCCAGTGCGACTTCAACAGCTTCCAGTACGAAGTCAGAAGCCGGGTTGGCGCGTCGCCCAAAGCCGCCGCCAAGCATTGAGTTTTCGAACTCGATCTTGCCGGGGTCGACCTTCAACCGCATCGCGACAGCCGGCATGTCACCACCGATCATCTGCGAGCCGGTCACGATCTTGGCGCCACCGTCGGGCTTCAAGGTCACCATGCAGTTGAGCGGTTCCATCGGCGCGTGCGCCTGGTAGGGGACCTCATAGATGGCTTCCAAGACGTCGTCGGCCTTGGCGGCACGCAGCGCTTGATCCGCGTCGCCAACCGAGTCCGCAGGTAGTCCTTCGACGTCGCTCTTGGCGGTGAATTCCTTGCGCAGCTGATCGGTGTCGAGGGTGGCGCCTAACCCGTCGCGTGTCCACGCGATCTTGAGCACGTCGCGACCCTTGAACGCTGCCCAATAGCCGTCTGCGATGACTGCGACGCCGGATGGGACTTCCACCACGGCGCGGACGCCTGGCACCCGCTCCGTCGCTTTGGCGTCGAAACTGCGGACTTTGTTGCCGAAGTATGGGCTGCGAACGACCATTGCCGTCAGCATGCCAGGCGCGGTCTTGTCGAGTCCGAACATCGCGGTGCCACGCACCTTGCTGGGCGAGTCGACGCGCGCTGTAGCCTTGCCAATTCTGGTGTATTGGGCGCGCTCTTTCAGCGCGATCTTGCCCGGCACTTGGACCTTGGCGGCGTCGGCAGCCAGTGCGCCGTAACTCAGCGATACGTCGCCTTGCTTGCGGTGCACCTTGCCGTTGCGGGCTTCGCATGCGTTTGGCTGCACGCCCCAGCGCTGGGCCGCTGCAGCGATCAACATCTCGCGGGCCACCGCACCTGCGTTCTGCATCTGCTCTAGCGAGCTGTAGGTACTCGAGCTGCCGCCCGTGATCTGCATTCGAAACTGTGTGTGAGCGAAGCTTGGATCGCCGGGTGCGGACTCAACCCGGATGTCAGCCACGTCGACTTCGAGCTCTTCGCACACCGCGATTGCGAGGCCGGTGTGGATGCCCTGTCCCATCTCGTCGTGCTTGGCGAGCAGCGTGATCACGCCGTCTTCCTCAATGCGAAGGAATGCGTTGGGGGCGAACGCGACGGGTGGCTGTGTTCCTTTCACCGCATCGACGGGGCGCGCACCCGCATCCATCGCACGCAGCGGGTCGCTCAAGGCGAAGCCCAACATCAAGCCGCCGCTGGCCTGCAGCGAGCGCACCATGAAGTGGCGGCGATCGTCTACTTGTGTGGATGTCGACTCGTGGTTCATCGAGGTGAAGCGCTTCATCGGCTTTCCCCCTTGCTCACAGTCTTCGCAGCGGTGTGAATCGCAGCGCGAATCCGCGGGTAGGTTCCGCAGCGACAGAGGTTGCCGCTCATTGCCGCATCAATGTCGTCGTCATCCGGAGCGGAATTGTCGGCGAGCAGCGCGGTGGCACTCATGCACTGGCCGGGCTGGCAGTAGCCGCACTGCACAACGTCGTGCGCGATCCAAGCGTCGACGACCGCGCGACCCACCGGCTCGGATTCGATCCCTTCGATGGTGCGGATCGACTTGCCGGCCGCATAGCGAATTGGAAACGAACACGCGCGAACCGCCTGTCCGTCGACGTGAACCGTGCACGCGCCGCACAGCGCTTTGCCGCAGCCGTACTTCGTGCCCGTCAGGTCCAGATCATCCCGCAGTACCCACAGCAAAGGGGTGTCCGGGCTGGTGTCGACGCTTCGAGCTTCACCGTTGATTTGCAGTTCGATACGCATGGGTCGTTGCCTAGTTCTTGGGGAAGGTGGTGGTGGTGCCGGGTTCGGGGGAAACCGCGCCGCTGTCGATCCAGTCGCGGAACTGCTGCACGAACACTTCGTGTGGCACCGGAACGGCTTCGCGCCCGCGGCCGGGGTTCCAACCCCATGCGACCAGCGGGTCCTCGCTCATGTGGTGAATCAGATCTGCAAACGACCGGTCGCCGTTGCGCTTGCGATCCTTCAGTGACTCGGCCAAGTCGTGGTCATCGAGCCCGACCCAGCCCATGCCGCGCGGCGCGAGGTGCCATGCAGGCGCGCCCGGAATTCCCATCAGGTCTTGGTTCTCGTCTTGATGGCACGTAGCGCACTGCACCGCGGCCACACCGTGATTGTCGGGTCCGCGCATGACGTTCATGCCGTGCATCCGGCTCTCGTCACCGACGTGCGGACGATCACCGCTGGGATGGCAGTTCATGCAGCGTGGGTGACGAAGCACCTTCGCGACCTCCGCGAACGCATCCCGCGAAGCTTGCGCTTCGGCAGGGCTCATGGACTCCTCGGAGTGCGCTGTCTTTGACGCACAACCCACGGTCCAAGCCAAGAGGGACAACCCGACGAACCAAACGCTGACACGCTGAACCAATGCTGCACTCCTGTCGGCCTGCACGGCCTTTGGGGGAAAGTGAACGGAGTGTAGCGGTTCGAGTGCAGTGGAATGCGTGGCAAATCGCGTCAGGCTGCTCGAGATGTTCGGTTTGCTGAGACTTTTGGTCGCCTTGATTGCACGAAGTCCACGGACCAGATCATGCGTGACCCCCCGGCACTTGGGAGACTAGGGCCGTCCATCGCCACCCTTCTTGATTGACCCGGTTCAACGGACATGACAATGCGACTTGCTTTCTCTTCTTCACTCGCCCTTTTCAGCGGGATGGCCCTTCTTTCGGTGGGCATGCCTGCCCAGGACATGCTGGCGGTCGACTACGCCGGACAGATCTACACGTTGGATTCGACCACCGGTCAAACCTCCGCGGTAGGCATCGGGATGCTTGGTCAGAACGGCATGGCTCGGGATGCTGCAGGCAGGTTGTGGTCCACCGCAGCTCTCGGTGGCGGAAGCTTCTACCTGACGGAGATTGACCCGCTAGGTCTATCCGCGACGCCCGTGCATCCCACGGGAGATCTTCGTGCACTTGCCGCGGGGCCCGGCGCCTCGATCTACGGCGTAGAGAGCACACCCCTGGGCAGCCAGCTCGTTCGTATCGACTCGGTGACTGGCCAGATCGACACGGTGGGCGGCCTGGGTACGTTCAACGTGCAAGCCATGACGATGCATCAGGGCACGCTCTATGCGTGGGACTTTGCCGGCGGCCTGCTTGAGGTCAACCAGACCACCGGCAACGGACGAGTGGTTGGTTCGGGGCCAGGAAACATCCAGTGGCTCGCTACCCGAGACGACGGGCAGTTGGTCGGTGGCGGCGCGGACCTACGCACGATTGATCCGATCACGGGTTCGATGCAGGTCGTCGCGTCTCCCATTGCCTACATGCGCGGTGCGGAAGCCAGCGGCTATGCCCTGTCCTACGGTCAAGGTTGTCATGGCGGCAATGGTCCGGTGACCCTTTCCGTGCGTGGGAGGCCGCACCCTGGCGGTTTGTTGTCCACGCGGTCGATCGGCCACGCTTCCGTCCCGAACCATCTCAACGCTGTTGGCGCGTTGATCCTCGGCACGAGCCGCACGAACTACCGGTCATTCACGCTGCCGTTGAGTCTCGATCCTTTCCTCGGCACCAGCGGTTGCTCGCTCTACGCAAGCATTGACGCGAGCCTGATCGCCGTGACGCAGTCGACGTCTCCGCAAAGCCTTCTCTTTGCCGTGCAGATCCCAGCGTCGCTTCGGAATGCGACGGTCTACTTGCAGCACGCGGCGTTTGACCCAGTGCAGGGTGGCATGTCATGGTCCAACGGCGTGGAAGTCCGAATCGGCAACTGACGCATCGTGTCGAAGATGTCGCAGATGGAACCAGGCACAGAGTCAACAACTTCGCGCGCATCCATTCGGGCCTAAGAAACGGCATCAACCTCAACGAAACGCACGCGGGATTCTTCCGACCCGCTGTCGGATCACCAGCGGCCGACTCGAACGACTCCTGCCAACCAGTCTGCCACCCCAAGCGATGTCTCTAGCCACTCTCTCTCGCCACTCAGGGTTGCTGAGACAAAACCCGTGAGAGGGCGACGAGTGCACGTCGGTGATACGTCGGAATGTCGACGGTGTCATGGGTGGCTAGGCGAGTGGTGTTCCTGAATTGCCCCGTTGCTTTGCCTATGTACTAGCTCTGCGCCTGGCACCGAAGGTGACATCTTCAGCGCTCCTGCGCCGGTTTGTCGTTGTGGCTAGGCTCGGGATTTGCTGTTCCCATTGGCTCTCGTCTTGTTTTCGTTGATCGATCCTATTCATGAATCAATGTCACAGCATCGCTGCCAATCTATTCGTCGCCTAGCTTTGTTGGACGAGCGCCGGGGCGCAGTCGCCCACGGTCCTTCGCGACATCAACGCAACCGCACTCTTCAATCTCGACTCCAACCCGGCCAACTTTGTCGAACAAGGCGGGTTCGTGTCGTTCGCCGCAGAGAGTCGAGCCTCGGGACGTGAACTCTGGGCGCTGAATCGCGCGACCCGGTGGTGTCGATCTGGTGAAAGACATCTCGTCGGGCGAGCGGGGCAGCTATCCGATCGAACTCACGCGGTTCCAAAGCGCGACCTGGTTCGTCGCACGCGAACCAGGAACGAGCGAGCGGGGGCTGTGGCGGACCGATGGTACCCCAGCCGGAACGGTGCGAGTTCTCGATGGTGGGGAGCCAAGAAACCTGAAGGCCTTCGGCACCGCCAATAGCGAGAGGCTGATGTTTCAGGCCGGGGATGGGTTCGGCGTGGAGCTTTGGTTGAGTGACGGGACCACCGCGGGAACCTCGCGGTTCGCAGACTTGTTTCCGGGCGGTGGAAGCTCCATCCCGACGCTCTTCACGGAGCATCAGGGCGCCCTCTACTTCTTCGCATTCATCGGGCACTCCAATCAGGCGCTCTGGCGCACCGACGGCACGACGACGGGCACGCAGCTGGTGGGCGATTTAGGCCCCGGGTCATCCACACCTGGCGCGATGGTTAGCACGCCCGGAGGCTTGGTGTTCTTTGATGCGGCAACGCATTGGGTTAGCGACGGCACCTCAGCGGGCACTTTGCCGATCATCCAAGAGGGGGTCTTGGAGATCGCTGCCGCGGGAGTTGGCGCCTACTACATGACTGTCGCCGATCATTTGAAGTTCATCGACGGCACGACCTCAGGCACTCTGCTCGTAGAGGACTTCAACCCCGGGGGATTCGCGGTTGCGTCTGATCTCACGGCGTTTGGAGCGCGCGCGATTGTGCGAGTGTCCGGCCAGTCGTCCCGTGGTCTCGGTACGTGGCTGTCCGATGGAGTCCCCGGTACGGCGCTTCAGTTGCACCCCTCGGGATCGACCCGAATCAGCCGGGCGGTGTTGGGTGCGAACCTCATCTTCAGTGCCTACGGCGAACTCTGGCGAAGCAACGGCACGATTGCGGGCACCGCTTTGGTTCGCGACATTCGGCCCGGTTGCGTCTCGACCGGATCGCAGCGTCTTAGCGGGTGCGAATTGTTCTTGGGCACGGATCTTTACACCCTCAGCGTGACCGCGATCCAGAACGGACTGCTCTCGCAGTCGCTGCCGGTTCCGAACGATCCGAACCTGGCTGGATTGAAGCTTCGCGTGCAGGCGATCACTCTCGGTTCAGCGTCGCTCAATGACGCTGCGACGACGCAAGCGATGGCTTTGACGTTGGGCAATTAGGCATCGATCAACCCATCGTCACGATGATCCGGCTGTAAGTGCCGTAGATATACGGGCGGACAATCAGTGGTGCCCAGCTTGGACGGATCCATCGACGAGGTGTTGTGGAACTTGTGGCCTGATGCGCGGGTGAAGAGGTTGTAGCGGCCCTCTTCGTTGACCTTGGATATGGCACCCTTGGCCCCACGGAGCTCCGAGCTCGGGTGTCTGGCCACGAGCGGCCGTCCGCATCGACTGTCGGGGATGCAGAACGCGCCGTCGTGCCTGATCAGAAGCGGGTGCCGCTCCCAATGAAGAACAGCACGTCGCGCAAATCGGCTTCTGCAAGCGTGTCTTCGTCAGGCTCGAATCGACTGCCCATGACGGTTAGCCCCAGGTCGAGGGTGCTGTGGTGCTCATCACCCAGCGAGATCTCTATGCCTGCCGATCCGCCGACGTGGGTCGTGCTACCGTCGTAGTCCACTTCTGCGCCGCCCGCTTCGATTTCTGCGAGCACGGTGCTTACGCCGACGAAGGCTTCGAGGAAGAAGTTGACGCCACCCTTCTTGAGTAGGTTGCGGGTGTTGAGTCTCACGTAGGGGCCTACGCCGATGTCCAGAGCGCGCACCTGGGTGTCGAAGCCGCTGACGTCTTGCTCCAAGACGCGGTTCAAAAACTGCACGCGGCCGCCAAGTTCAATGGGGCCGGGTTCGAGCTCCGTGCCGCCTAAAGAGCCGCCGATCTTGAACTCGCCGCCGAAGCCAAGTCCCGTGAACTCGGTCGCGGCTGGATTGTCGACCTCGAGTTCGCTGGGGCCGATCAAGAACCGCGCACGGGCTGCGCCTGACTTGCAGGAGGTCGCCAACGCGACCAGAACAAGCGCAGTCGCTGTTAGAAATCTATGGGGCATGTTCTCTCTTTCGCTTCTTCGTGACTGAGACTGCGTCAGTGCAGCGAATAAGATTGCGAAACGCAAGTCGATAAGTGGGTGGGCGAATCCTGGGGGATCGTTCGCAGCCTCCTGGAGGCCCTGAGGCACCGTACGCAACATGCTCAAAGAGTGCTTCGCTGGTTGACGGCTCCTGAATCGTGCGGGAAGGTGTGGCGCCGCCACCGCGTGTCTAGCGAGGAGAAGTAGACCTATGGCGTTGATCCGTTGTCACGAATGCGGCGCTAGCATTTCCGAGCACTCACCAACCTGTGTGCAGTGTGGGTGTCCTGTCGAAGCGAGCGATTCTGCGTCTGCGGCGCCGCGGAAGGCGATTCCGAAGGGGTGCATGATTGGTTGCATCGTGGCGCTTGTGCTTGCGGTGTTGTTGAGCCTGGGGATTTGGTGGGTGATTGGGTTTGGTTCGGAGCTGATGGAAGACGCGGTGCGCGCTGAACTGCGTGGCAACCCCGTGATTGTCGAGCACATTGGCGAAATCCAGTCGGTGGACCTGCAGCTGATGGCGTCGGCTCGACACAGTGGCGAGGACGTCTACGGCTTCGAGCTGCAAGGAACCAAGGGTCAGGGCTCGCTCGACGCGGTGATCGTCACTGCGGAGAATGGCGGTGAGGAGGTGGTCTGGGCGGTCTTGAAACTCCCTGACGGGAGAAACTTCGACGTCGTTGAAGGACAGGGCCCGCGGCCTAATAGCGCCGGTTAGGGCGCGGATTGAGGCGCGGGCACCTGCGCCGGACATAGGTCCAAACCGCTGCGAAGCGCTTGGGTTGGTCCTGTGTCCGGCGATCGTGTTGATGACGCGACTAGTCGCGGCGCGATTCCTGCAGCATCGACACCAACATGCGCATGGCGCGTTCATCGGACATGTTGGAGGAATCCATCGATTGGAAGCCCTTGCGTCTCACCCGAGGCTGGCGGTGATCGCCGCGGCGAGGGCCGCGCGGTGGCGGACGACGAAGGTGCCTGGATGCGACG
Organism: uncultured bacterium; assembly: GCA_965534055.1. Lineage (GTDB taxonomy): Bacteria > Planctomycetota > UBA1135 > UBA1135 > UBA2386 > CBESZZ01. Next base: position 8,600 of record CBESZZ010000084.1, read on the forward strand.
TTAGAGATTCCTCGAATCACGCGGGGCATCACGTATTCCATGATCTTCGGCGCAAGGAACCCTGCCACTGCGCCGAAAAACTTCTCGGTGCCTTCTTCCTCGCCGTCGTCGTAGCCACTCCCGGGCGCGGCGTAGCTCTCGAAGCCGTCGTTGTCGTAGCCGTCGTCGTAGCCGTCACCGTTGTTCAACGCACCGACGCGATTGTCCATCATGTCTCCGCTGTCGAAGTCCTTGGTCGAGTTGCCGCAGCGGCGCGGGCCGTTCGAGTTGCTCGCAGCCGCGAGGCTCTGCCTGAGCAAGGAGGCGAAGAGCGGCAGCACCTTCTGCGCGACGTCGCCATCTTCCATGTAGTCTTCGTCGTAGTCAGTCATTGGATTGTCCTTAGTCAAACTTCTTAGTGAGTTGACGAAGCGCGACAATGCGCTTCGTCCGGGTTCTTCGAGATGTGTGTTTCGCTTCGTGCTATCGCGACGGAGCTTCAAGAAGCTCAGTTCCGCGAGGCGGAACGCGCCTGGTGGTTCGTGCAAAGTCGGGGTTTGCTTGAAGCCTTGGTTGGCGAGCGTTTTGCGCGCGCTCTGCATCAACCGACCCGCCGGCGCGTTGTTGCCGTGTTCGTCAATGGCTTGCAGGAGAGCGAACGTGAATGCCGAAAGGCCGCGCGTCCGTGACGTGGACGCCGATGCCGTTTCGTTCTCCGAGCAGGCGGAGAGCATCAGCGCCTTGAGCATCGCTTGGCCGTCCTCCTGGTTGTCTTCCAGGTTCTGGCCCTTGGCGGCGCCGAATCGCTGGTAGCCGGTGAGTGCGTCCATGGCTTGACTCGCGGCCATCGTTGCTTCGCCGACCTTGTATTGCGTCGAGGCATCGAAGCCCTTCACCTGTCCCAACAGCGGCTTATCGAGCACCGCGTGCGTCGCGCTACCGGGCCTCCAGCGCTTGGATGCGGCAAACTCGGCGCTGCCGTCGACGTTGCTGAACAACTCCTTGTCCATGCCGCCAGAGAAGCATGAGTCGAGCACCACCGTGAGCACTCCATCCGGTAGCTCTTGCGTGCGCTCGGCCAATCGGTCATCGATGTAGAAACCATCCCGCAGCACCAAGACTTCGGTTACCACGCCGTCCATGGGGATTTGGTGGCCGTGACCGGAGTAGTAGAACACTGCGCGGTCGTTCTCATCGAGGTCTTCGAGTAGCCACTCGAGACCTGTTTCCAGCGACTCGACCGTCGCGCTGGCGTCGGTCACGACGCGAACATTTGCCGGGTCGAAGCCGACTCTGTGAAGATGGCGCTCGAAGGCTCTTGCATCGGCGACGCAACTGGGCAGGTTGTTTTTAGGATCGCCGTAGTCGTCGATCGCCACCAGGAGCGCGCGCTGTGTGCCGACGCTTGCGTTCGTGACGGAGCTGTCAGAGCCTCGCAGAGCCGACCAGGTTTCCTGTCCGAC
>CBESZZ010000085.1:0-10034 GCA_965534055.1 uncultured bacterium
GTAGGGGTTCACATGGTCGCCTCCCTCGTGGCAGCGCTTGTCCGACGACATCCAAGCGATCTCTTTGTTGGTCTGGCCAACTTTGCCGGATCGTTGGAAGTTGTTGCCGGTGAGCTGCGCGATCCACATGGTGCCAGTCGAGGTGATGTCCTCGTCGCCGATGAAGGCGAGCATCGGCAGATGGGTTTCTCCGCGGAAGAAGCGCTTGGTCACTGAGAAGTCTTGGATGTTGAAGCCCCGTTGCCATGCAAAATGGCCCCAGTCGCGCGTCTCGTACGGCGAGATGACGGCGCCGAGAGTGGAGAATCCGCTCATGCGGCTGGTGAGATAACCGAGTTCTTGTTCGGCCATCAGGCGCGATAGGCCCTGGCCGATGACCGTGCTGAAGACACCGTCGACCACGTCAGGGCGGAGAATTCCCAGGTGGTAAGACTGCAAGCCGCCGTTGCTCGCGCCGATGGCGATGACGCGAGAGTTGGCTTCGAGGTCCGTGAGCGAAGGGCGCTGCTGTTCTGAGAAGGGCGATAGCCCCTGTGTGCTCAGGACAATCTTGGCGGCCTCAATCGTTTGGAGCGCACGTTGGAAGACCAGTTCCGTTTGCCGCTGCACCATCGTTTTCGTGCTCACGATGCTGATGGGGTAGAACGGTTGGCTCGCGCTGGATTGCTCCCAGAGCAGTGGCGTTTCGTAGCCCTTGGTCCGCATGGTGCCCTGTTCTGTGTTTGTGAGGAATGCCTGCGCATCCCCAGGCGCCTTCTCATCTCGGGGCAGTCCATCGGGACTGAAATATCCGAGGTATCGGTGAGGGCGGTAGTAGGCAACAAGGTCGGTCGTGCCTGGTACAAGCTCCTTGGGTGCGAACACGATCGTTGCGTCTTCGACGTAGAACAAAACGATCGGGTCGGTCCCGTTCCATGCCGTGGCCGGAGCGAACATCTCAAAGGCGCCCTGGTCCACGTAAGGGGTCGCCAAGTCTCCATACTTTGGGTGTGTCGAAGGTAGCGGGATTCCCGCCGGACGCAGGTATCCCACGAAGCGGCGCATGATGCCCGTGAATGTGGCTCGCGCGGGATCGGACTGGTGCGTGTAGGACTGCCAATGCTCGCCGTAGTCGTTGTTGAACGGCGACCCGTGCACGTCCGCGGCGTCGATGCTTCCCGACTGATAGAGCCCGTGCCAACCGCCGGTGTCTTCGTCGTCTTCAGGGTTCGTGCCGTTCACGAACCCTTCGCCATGATTCCACTTGCCGTCGGGGAACTGAAACACGGGCACCGGCAACGGACCGTTCATGTGGTTCATCAACGCTCCGGCGATGAAGACCTTGCCGTAGTCTTCCATGGGCGGCGGCGCGACGCTGGGGTGAACCTGGCGCGGACGGTTCGTCGGGTAGGTTTGTGCGGCGGCTGCTCCGCAAAGAAGCAGCGCGGCCAGCCATCGGCTCGCAATGTTTCCCGTTGGTCCGATCGCAAACGAATTTGCATGAGTCTCCATCGCGTCGTTCATAGCGGGTTGCGATAGGTGATGCAACGATTGGCCTTTGCAATCGCGAGAGCGCGTGGCAATGAGCAACTCGGTGCCATGTGGTCGCGCCGCGAGGGGGGGAGAGCGGGTTCGCTGGACGTGCGAGCGACCGTGCGCGGATGCACCGCGATGCGATTCACGCATCCCTTGGGGAGTGGACACTCTCGGCTGGGTGTTACACGCTGCGGAGATGGTCTCGACAATTTCCGGGTTCTGGATGTGCTCGAAGCGCGGTTCGAATGTGGCGGTCTTCGTTGCTCTGCTCGCGGCGACGGGAGCCACGCAATGCGTTGTCGAGGGAGCTGAACCGAATAGCTCGTTTGCCGCGCCATTCAACGCAACGACGGTTGGCGACGGCATGCATGCGGAGGGCGTGATCGATGTGTTTCAGGACACCGACGGGTACTTCTTCACGCTCACGCAGCGAACCAGGGTCTCCGCGTTCGTTGGGCCGTCGGCGCAGGTTGCAGCGAGAGACATGGTGTTGGAACTGTTTGACTTGACCAACATGCAGTTGGGATTGGTGCTGCGCGACGACGAGCGCGGATTGCATCCGGCGATGGACCGCGTTTTGGAAACCGGAAGCTACGGCTTGGATGTCCGTGCATTTCAACCCACCGATGTTGGTGGATACACCTTGGATGTGATCTTTGGCGTACCGCCTGCGTTCAATGGGGCGGAAGGGTCGGAGCCGAATCAGTCGTTGGCAACCGCGACGGCGATCCCTTTGGATAGCCGCATCGTCGGTGATTTGCAGCCCGGAGGTTTGGACTCGGACTACTACAGCTTCACGCTGGCGCGGCCCACGTTGATCCGAGCGTTCACGCTGGAGGGTCCGGGTCCTTCGCCTTTCGATACCACCTTGGAACTGTTCGATGCCGCGGGTGTGTCGATTGTCTACGACGACGATAGTGGCCAAGCAGAGTTTGCGCTGATCGAGCGGATGTTGGCGTCGGGGACCTACTACTTGGACGTGCAGGACTTCGGCAGCGCACCAGGGGGAGGAGGTAGCTACGAGTTGATGTTGTTGGCGCCCGAACCGTTCCAGTCGGCGACGTTTGCAGCAAGCGCTGGAGGCTGCGCCGGTACAGCTGGCACGCCTAGGTTGTTCGCGGCTCCGCTGGAAGTGCCTGTGCTCGGAAGCACCGTGCAGCTGGTGTTCGAGCAGCTGCCTGCACACGCTGTGGTGGTGCCATTCTTTGGCTTGAGCAATCAATCCGCCAACGGCGGCACGGTGCCCTTGCCCTTCGACCTCACGTCGTTTGGTGCAGCGGGTTGTTTCGTGGAGGTCGACCCGTTCTCGACGACCGTCGTCGTTGCCGGCATGACGGGCACGGCGACGAGCTGCATCGTGCTGCCTGCTGACCCGAACCTGCTCGGCGCCACGCTCTATCACCAGGCATTCGTGTTCGATCTTGGGGCTAACGCGTTCGGCGCGACGGTCACGAACAGCGCGGAGTCCGTGCTGGGCAACGAGTTCTAGTTTCAACGGATCGCGAACTCGCGATCGGCCCTAGGTCAATTGCTCGTCGGCGAGTTCCACTCGGAGAATCGCTCACGCACTGCGGCTTCGATTTCGGCGAAGGCGCGTTGGTAAGCTTCGATCGGACCGCCGAATGGATCGGCGATGTCGCGGCCGTCTGGGCGCAGAAGTGCGAGGCGGCCGTCGGTATGCAGGTTCGGCCAGCGAGCCTGGAGGCCAGCGAGATGGGAGCGACTCAACCCGTAGATCTTCGCGGCTTGCTGCAACTCTTCGGGAGTGATGCTGTGCGCGCGGTGCTTCGATAGATCGAGCCCGGCTTCGCCGGCGAGTCGAAGCGAGGACGCGCTGGGCGGGGCGCCGTCGCTGGCGTGCAATCCCGCGCTACGAAACTCGAGCCCATGCCGCAAAACCTGGTCGACGGGAACATCGAGTGCTGCAGCGGTTTGCGATCTCGCCATGACTTCTGCCAAGGGCGAGCGGCAGGTGTTCCCGGTGCACACGAACACGATGAGGCGGGGCGGTGCGGCTTGCGCATCCGGCGGGGTCTCGATGTTCTTTTCGGGTCTGGGGATGCGCATCGGGCGCGAGGTTGGTGTTTCGGGAAGAATCGCGAGGTTGGCTGGTGGGCAAGAACCGTTGTGGAGGAGCGGTAGACGCCGCATTCGCGGTAGTTGCCGCGAGAAGCATACTGCTTGCACCCCGTCGAAAGCCCCCACGTTTGACTCGCTAGAAACGGCTCTTTACCTTCCGGGCCAATCGGCACCGGGCGCGCCGTGCGGGCCGGAAGTCCGCTTTCGGCTGCCTGGCAGCGCCTCGACGCTGTGTCGGGGCGGTGTCGGTGGCGCCCACTTCTCATGGATTCACAAGACGCGCAGGACTCGTTCCACACCCGGCGTCTGGCGCATCTGGGCACGTTGCTGGCGGGGTTCGCCCATGAAGTGCGCAACCCGCTGTCGACCATTGGCCTGAACCTGCAGCTGGTTCTTGAGGAATACGCCGACGCGGAGAGCACACGGGACAAGCGCACCGTTCGACGGTTGGGTCTGGTTGAGGCGGAAGTGCACCGGCTGCAGTCGATCTTGGAGGAGTTCCTGCGGTTTGCGCGGGCCCCAGAGATCAAGCGGGAACCAGCCGAGTTGGGCGGGATGCTGCGCGCACTGGTTGACTTTCACGCTCCGGAGGCGGAGGCGCGGTCGATGGGTCTGCGTTTCTTTGGCGACCCTGCTGTGGGGCTCGTCGCCTTGGATGAGGGGCTTCTACGCGCGGCGGTGCTGAACCTCGTGCGCAACGCGCTCGACGTCTCCAAACCCGGAGATCAAGTATTGGTGTCCGTGCAGCGGGTGGTGGATGAAGTCGTGATTCGCGTGGTCGACACCGGAGAGGGCATGGACGAAGCCACCTTGCGGCAGGCTTTTCATCCCTACTTCAGCACCAAGGAGCGGGGCACGGGTTTGGGATTGCCGACGACGCAGCGCATTGTCGAGGAGCATGGCGGGCGGCTTGAGTGTTCTTCGGAACCGGGCAAGGGTACGCAATTTTCGGTTTGGCTCCCCGCGCCGTTGCAGATCTCCTATCGCGAAGCAGTGTCTGCCGAGACCGACCAGGACCCTGTAGACCAAAACAACGCCGACGACGTCGAGGAAACCCAGTGAACATCCAACCTGTGCTCGTTGTCGACGATGACAACGCGCTCCGTGAAACCCTGAGCGAAGCGATGGTTTCGTTGCCGGTCGAAGTCACGACCGCAGCGACCGGTGCTGCTGCTTTGGAGCTGCTTGCCACCCGCAAATTCGCCGTGGTGGTCACGGACCTGAAGATGCGCGACGTCGATGGCTTCGCGGTGCTTGAACGAGCGAAGGAGCGCTACCCGTCCTGCCGTGTTGTGATGCTGACCGGTCATGGCAGCCGTGAGGTTGCGGTCGAGGCGATGCAGAAGGGCGCGACCTACTACATCGAAAAGCCGGTCGACCTCTCGGAGCTGCGCACGAAAGTTGGCAAATGCCTCGAAGAGCACGAGAAGGACCTGGCCTACGAGGACCTGCGCAACCGGATGGATCGCAACGACGGTCTATCTGGCATGATCGGTAAGGACCCGAAGATGCAGCGGGTGATGGACACCGTGCGTCAGATCGGCCCGACGTTGGCGAGCGTGTTAATTCTCGGTCCGAGTGGAACGGGCAAGGAGCTGTTGGCTCGCGCGATTCACGATCACTCGGAGCGCCGCACTGCGCCGTTCGTCGCGATCAACTGCGGTGGACTGTCTGAAGGCACGATCGAAAGCGAGTTGTTCGGGCACGTCCGCGGCGCCTACACCGGTGCGGTGTCCGATCGTGTGGGGCAATTCGAGTTTGCGGACAAGGGCACGCTGTTCCTGGACGAAGTGGGCGAGATGCCGATGGCGACCCAGGTGAAGTTGTTGCGGGTGTTGGAAGAACGCTCGGTGTCGCGGCTGGGTTCCAACAAGCTCACCAAGATTGACGTGCGTGTCCTGGCGGCAACGAACGCGAACCTGGAGCAGAAAGTCAAAGACGGTGCGTTCCGTGAGGATCTGTTCTATCGACTCAAAGTCGTGACGATCGGGTTGCCACCGCTGCGCGAGCGTCGGAGCGACATCAAGCTGTTGGCCGAGCACTTCCTCCAGCACTTCTCATCCCTCCACGGCAAGGACGTCGAAGCCATCGACCGCGACGCGCTCGTGGCGCTTGTCCAATACGATTGGCCAGGCAACGTGCGTGAACTCCGCAACGCCGTGGAAAGCATGGTCGTACAGGCCGCGGGAAACATTTTGACGCGTCGCGATCTGCCGCCTGAAATTTGGGCGCCGCCGGAGAGCGACCAAGACGGGTGGGGTTTCCTGGCCGGCCAGAAGGCCGATGACGTGGAGAAAAATCACATCCGTGTCACGCTGCAGATGACCGAAGGCAACCGTCAACGGGCTGCGAAGGCCATGGGAGTGAGCGAGCGCACCCTGTATCGAAAGATCAAGGAATACGAGCTGTCCTGAACAGCAGCGCGCGTTCCACTCCATTAGCATGTGCGCATGATTCGCAGCACGTCTCGACCTCGACCCCTCCTAAATCGCGGTCGCCCGCTTTGGTCATGCATCGCATGCACGCTGATCCTGACGCTCGGAAATCCGTTCGCTGGGGTGCGCGCACAGGATTCGGGTAGCGACGCGGGGCCGGGTTGGGGTGCGGAGCTCGACGCGGGCGAAAGGCAGCTCGCCCGCGGCAACTTGCGGAAGGCGGCGGCTGCGTTTGACGAGGTCTTGCTCGGCGCCGAAGAGGAGGTGGGTGAAGATGCGCCACGGCCTGAAGAGGTTGCCCGTGCGCGGCTTGGGTTGCTCGAGATCGACCTGCGCCATGGCAAATACGAAGCCCTCGTCGAAGAGCTGACTTCGCGGAGGGGCGCGATGACGACCCCAGACCTAAAGCGTCGCGCGGCCAGACTTGAGTTCAGCGCGAGCACGGCGCTGGGTCGGCGCGATCGCGCGGAAGCCATCGTCACGGGTTGGCTTGAGTCGGATTCGAGTGATGCAGAGGCTCTTTTCCACCGTGCGTCGATGTGGTTGCGGGTTGGCGAGCGTGACAGGGCTGCAGGAATTCTTGATGGCTTCGCGAGCAGTGCGCCGAAGACGCCGAGTGCGAAGTACTGGACTGCGAAGGGCCTGATGGTGGAGGCGCTGCTTCCGCCAATAGGCGACATAGACGCGGCGGACGCCCCCCAAAACTCGCAGCAAGCTGCGCTCGAACGCGCGAGCCGTTTGTTCGTCGAAGTGCTCGACAGCAAGGATCGCGCATGGACCGGTTCCGCCCGCGTGGGTCTGGGCGAGCTGCAGTTTCGAGTCTACGGCGAAGCTGCGGGCTACCCCAGCGGTGAACGCCAGCTGCAGCGCGCACTCAAAGAGAACGGCGACTTCGAAGCCGCGCTGCTGACGCTCTACCACCTGCGTCGTTCCAACATGCAGCTGGACGGTGCGAAGACTGGGCGACTGCTGCAGCGTGTGTTCGAACTGAACCCGCATTCCGTCGACGCGAAGGTCGAACGCGCGGCGCAGGCGATCGATGACCGACGCTTCGAGGCCGGCGCCGAGATTCTCGAAGAAGCACTCGCGACGAACCCGGAGCATCGGGACGCGCTGGCCCATGCCTTCGCGGCGGCCACGCTGCTCAGCGACGGTGCGGGAGCGGAGGCGTTCCGCGAGCGCGCGCTGTCCATCGATCCAAGCGACGTGACCCCAGACCGTGTATTGGCGGATCATCTCGTGCGGCTGTATCGCTTTGCGGACGCGGTGCCGGTGTTCGATTCCGTGTTGGCACGAGCACCAAACCACGTCGAAGCGTTGCACGGTCTGGCCAAGGCACTGGTCTACACCGGCGACGGCGCGCGGGCTCGTGAGCTCTTGCAGCGCACGAAGAAGATCGAGCGCGGGTTTGTGAGTCCGTGGCGCAACAACTTGCTTGCCGTCGAAGAGCTGCTCGAGGAGGAATACGTCACGCTGCGCGCTGAGGGCTTCGAAGTTGCGGTGCACCAAGACGAGGTCGCCGTGCTTGAGGCGTACCTCATGCCGTGGCTGTTGGATGCCCGGCGCGTGTTGACGAAGAAATACGGCGTGTCACCAGAGGCGAAGACCGTGCGCGTGGAAGTGCTCAGCACCTGGGACGACTTCTCAGTGCGCACGATCGGTTTCCGGGGCTTCACCGCACTCGGAGCGTGCTTCGGTCGGTTGATCACCTTGGTTTCACCGGTCGACGGTGACCTTCGCCGCAACGACTTCATGTGGACGGCGACGGTGTGGCACGAATTCGCCCACGTGCTAACCCTTGAGCGGAGCAACGAGCGCGTGCCGCGGTGGTTGACCGAAGGCTTCTCCGTTTTCGAAGAAGGCCAGCGCAATCCGGCGTGGGAGCGCGGCATGGATCGCGAACTGCTGTCAGCGCACGCGTCGGCAGACCTGCCGCCCGTACGTCTGATGAACCGCCTGTTCCGCGGTCCCCAAATCCTGTTTGGCTACTACTTGGGTGGCCGTGCGGTGGAGTTCGTCGACAAGACCTGGGGGTTCGACAAGGCACTCGGGATGCTCGACGCCTACGGCGAAGACCTGGGCGTGGAAAAGGTCTTCCAAAAGACGTTGGGCATCAGCACGCGCGAGTTCGACGCGCAGTTCAAGAAATACCTGGAAGAGACGACGCTCAAGCGATTGAAGCTAGTGCCCACGTTCACGGAGCGTGGCTTGAGCAACCTGCTGGAGGCCATCGCCAAGAATCCCGACGACCTGCAACGGCGCGTCAACTTGGCGTGGGCATGGTTGCAGCGCGACAACCCGATCGATGCTGGTGAGCAGTTGCGGCAGATCGCGCAACGGGACGCAGACTTTGCGCCTTCGCTGTTAGTTCGCGCGGAAATGGCGCGGCGCCGGCAAGACCTGGCGGAAGCCGAAGAGCTCTATGAAGCCGGGTTCGCCGCGGGCATCGAGGACTTCGATTCGCATCTGCGCTACGGCGACCTGCTCGCGAAAGCTGGGCGCAACGAAGAGGCGATGTTTCACTACGGCCGCGCGAAGCGGTGTTGGCCTGAATGCACCGAGAAGGAGTCGTCGCCCTCGCTTCGCCTAGCGCGACTGCATCGCGACGAAGGCCGCCTCGATCTCGCCATGGGCGAGCTCGAAGAGCTTTGCCGGCGTACCGCGCGCGCGTTTGGGCCTCGGCTCCAGCTTGCACAGTTTCACGCCGATGCCGGCAATCGTCTGCGTGAGGCGGAGCTGCTCGAGGAAGCCATCGCGATTGATCCATTCATGCGCACCGTGCACGAGCGGCTGGCCGCGGCGCTCGAGGCAATTGGGCGGCTGAAGGATGCCACCAAGGAGCTTGAGGTCGCGCTCGCGGTTCCCGTGGCGCTCGACCGAGAGTTTGTGCTCAGCAACGAACCGCCACCGTCGCAGGCTGTGGATGCCGAAGCGCGGGCAGTCATCGCCCTTCGCCTCGCGCGCCTGTATCGCTCGTTGGAGGACATGGAAGCGGCGAAGGACGCGCTTCGGCGCGTGGGGGAGTTCGCTCCCAACTCCGACGCTGCGGCAGAAGCGGCCGCACTTGCCGCGGATTGGGGATAACCGCCCAAGACCCGTTGAACACAGGTACTGCGGGTGCGGGCCCTGTGGAGAAATGGTGATGTTCGGAGAATCGGCGGCGCCTCGCGAGCCGATCGTTGCCGCGCCAGGTCCGGACCCGCACCATGTGTGGTTCGCGGTGAGTTCGCACCGCGAGACTTCGCAACCCCAAGGAGTAGCCGCCCCTTCCAACCATGCTCGATCTGCTCATGAGCTCTTGGGATGCGGTGCAGATCGAGTTGCGCCGTCGGGTCGGTGAAGCCGCGTATTCTGCTTGGCTGCAGGACCTCCGGCCCCTGGCCATGGAGCGCGGGATGGTGTTTTGCGAAGCGGCAAACACCCTGATTCGGGATCACGTGCGCCGCCTCTATGCGCCGCTGCTCACCGATCTGCTCTCCGCGGAGTTTGGCACGCGGATGACCGCCGAAATCCTGGCCCCGGAACACGAAGTGGACCCGACGGTGCTGGAGGTCGATCCAACGCGCCCGATCGTCGACGAGGGCAACGAGCAAGCGTTGCTGGTCTTGCGCGGGCTGCTGCAGCACCAAGAGCTGCCCGGCAGTTTGTTTTGTTTCCATGGCCCATCGGGCGTCGGCAAGACCTACCTGCTGCGGTGGTGGATCAATCAGGCGCAGGGAGCGGGCTTGGGTCGCCCGATGGTGTTCGAAGGCGACAAGCTTGGCGTGGTTTTCCGCACCGTTTGTGGCGAACGCCGACGCGATGAATTTTTCGACGAGCTCACCTCCAGGCGACCGTTGTTGATCGACGGCGTGCACCGCATCCAGGGCCAACCCAAGCTGCAGGCGTTCCTAGCGCGCGTGCTGGATGCGAGAGAGCGGGGTAAGTTCTCAAAGCCACCTGAACTGGGCATTCGCCGCGCAGAACCAAAACGCGCGGCGCGCAAAGACTCGGTGCGCAGTCTGA
>CBESZZ010000086.1:0-9968 GCA_965534055.1 uncultured bacterium
AAGCTGAGTCACGCCCCGACCGGGGGGCGACCAGGGAGGATCGGGAAACGACCCCTGGTCAATGGAGCGGGACCGTAGCTACCGAGATGGGGGTTGGTCAACCCAAGGCTGTAAAAGCGCCGTGACACGCGCTTCCGCCCCTTGGCACCACCGCGCCAATCCCATCAGATGCACGGATGGCAACCCGCGCACGCGTTTCGTCCCCTCTCCAACTCACGGCTCGATCACGAAGTCACAACACACGAACCCTCGCTTGCGCATGGAGCGTCATCGCTTTGTCGACTGTCGCAGCTGCGCAGGGCGCCGCCGGTCGTGAGGAGGAGAAGGCGCCCGAGTTCACGGTCGAAACCGAAGTCGAGCGCTTGGACGTGTTGTCCCAAGGTCGCGCGGGAACCTGCTGGTCCTTCGCGACGACTTCGTTCCTGGAGTCCGAGGTTGCGCGCATTCACGGCAAGGCCATCGATCTCTCCGAACTGTTCCCCGTCTACTGGGGCTACGTCGACAAGGCCGAGACGTTCGTCCGGCTGCATGGCAAGGCGCAGTTCAGCGAAGGTGGCTTGTCCCACGACGTCATTCGGATGGTGGAGAAGCACGGCATCGTTCCTGCGCAGACCTATGACGGGCTTCGCGGTGACTCGAAGGTGCATGACCACGGCGAACTGGCGAAGGTGCTCACGGGGATGATCGAAGCGCTCAAGGACTCGAAGCGGCCGTCCGGGCAGTGGCGGGAAGCCATCCGCAGCGTGCTGGATGTTTACCTCGGTGCGGCGCCGAGCTCGATCGACGTTGACGGCAAGAACGTCACGCCCGTGGAGTATTCAAAGGACGTGTTGGCGATCCCCACCAAGTCCTACCGCGAAGTGATGTCGTTCTCGGGACAGAAGTTCTGGCAGAAGGCAGAGCTGCTCGTGCCCGATAACTGGATGCGTTTTGACGACTACCTCAACGTCCCGCTTGAGACCTTCATGACGAGCTTTGACCACGCGTTGAAGGCCGGCTTCTCGGTCGCCGTGGACATGGACGTGAGCGAGCCAGGCGCACGCGGCAACGTGTGGAAACTGTCGGAAGTGCTTGAGGCCGATGGCGCCATCACGGACGCGATGCGGCAGGAAATGTTCGACAGTCGTCAGACGACGGACGATCACCTGATGCACGTCGTCGGCATCTCACGCGATGCCGAGGGCAAGAAGTTCTATCTGGTGAAGAACAGCTGGGGAAAGCGTGGTCCCTATGAAGGCTACCTGCACGTCTCAGCGAACTTCATGGCGCTCAAGCTGCTTGCGTTCATGGTTCACGAAGACGGCATGCAGAAGGACGTGCTGAAGAAGTTCGCGCAGTAAGGGTCTAGGCGTTCGCCGGGCCGCGCTGCCGCGGCCGCGTGAACCAAGCCCAAACCAACATGGCGGCCGCCAGACTCTTGATGGCGGCGCCGGGCAGGAACGGCAGGAACCCGTGGTCGATTGCTGTCGACAGGCCGACCCGAGTGGCGAGCCAAGGCACCCCGATCGCGAAGATCAGCGCGTGGCCCAGCAACATGGTGCCACCAAGGCCTGCGAGCAATCGCAGCGTGCCGCGATCGACGCGTTGCGAGACTCGATGCGCGCCGACCAAAGCGGCGCACGGGATGAACCCGATCACGTAGCCGGCGGTGGGGCGGGTGAAGAAGTCGAGGCCGGGTGCTGTGCTCCACGACGCGAGCACCGGAAGGCCGCAGATCGCCGCCAGCGCGTAGACGAACGCGGCCGCGGCACCGACCAGTGAACCACCGATGCCGGCGACGACGAGCAAGGCAAACGTCTGCAGGGTGAGGGGGACAGGGTGCAGGGGCACCGAAGCCTGAGCACCCGCGGCGATCGCGAGCGCTCCCAACAAGACCTTCAAGACACATCCCATGGTGTATTTGTCGCGACGAGACGCGCGTCGCGCAAGTCGAATTAGCCGTCTTGGTTCTTGCGCACCGCTTGGCGCTCTTTGGCGTTGAGTGCCGCGCCATACATGTGTGGTCGCATGCGCTCATACGTCTGCCGGACGTTGCGAATCGTCCAGATGCGGTTCCAAGGCGACCGCTCACTCACGCGTTGTGCCGCGGAGAGTGTCGTTTCGATCGCTTGGTCGTCTGCCAAGCGAGTCACAGCGGCGCACCATGCGTAGAGGATTCGCGGATCAATCTCGTCGATCGATACACCGCTCTCCACGACTGAATTGAATGCCGCGACGGCGCCGAGCGTGTCGTTGGAGTGAAACTTGGCCATGCCCAAGAGCAACTTGCCCTCGCTGCTTTCCGGCCGCAGTTCGAGGAGAGCCTCGGCTTGTCGACGGATGCGGTTCCCATGGATGCCGGCCTTTGCGTGTGCGAGGCTCAGTGCTCGGCCTGCCCACTTTAGCCGATCTTCTTCACGGCCGAGTGCATCGAGGTAGGCCTGCGCTTTCGCCCGAGTTTCGGCATCCAACGTGGTATCTGCATCCATCGCGTCGACCATGCGTGCGCGGGTCGTGTGCTCGCTGAGCAGTCGTGGGATGAGGCGCTTCACGCGAATCTCGGTGGGGCCACGGCGCTTGCTGACTTGGGAGTCCGGGACGTCTCGGCCGTCGTGGATGATGATCTGCCCGCTCGAATAGCTTGCCGCGAGCAGTGTTCCTGCGTCGTTGAACGTCAGACTCTGCAGGAAGCCAAGGTCTTGGACGGGCGGCTCCAGTTCAATGAGTGGCGTGGCATTTTCGACGCTCCAAACGGTCTGTGCGCCCATGAACGTTCCGGTCACCATGCGCTGGCCGGCACGGTCTACCGCGAATCTCAAGGTCTCGATGTTCGTCGCGTGGCCTGAGCTTGTGGAGCGCCGGCTTTGGTCGAGAACTTGCCAAACCCGCTGTTGGAGTCTTGCCGGCAAGAGCGCGTCGGGTGGCACGTTGCCCGGCTGTGGTCCTGTCCCACCGGTCCATGAATGAATGGTGAGCTTGCTGTTCGCGCGTCGACAGCCGACGCGGTTTTCGTCCAGGAAGGCAATCGCAACAACCGGCGCGTCCGATGCGGCCAAGGCATCGAGGGCGGAGGGTGGTTCGCTGGCTCTAGTCCAACGTGCACGGCCGATGCTTCCATCGGGCAGCGACCACGCGATGCGTCGTCCGGAAGGCGAGAACACGAGGTGCCGCGCTGGCTCGCCCGGCATGGGCACGAGGTGTGGCCTGCTGGCGGATCCCGCTTCATCAAGGTTTCCAGAGGACACCGGTGCAAGGGAAGTCGCTGCGAGGATTCCGTCCTCGCCCCAGTGCACCAGCCGCATGCCGTCGTCGGACATGGCTGCGGCCATCGGCCGCATGCGGTAATCGAAACGCGTGAAGAGCGGCATCCCCGAGTCGGTGTCCCACAGTCGCAGCGCACCTTCTGAGTAGCTCGTCAGAAGTTCGTCCGTGCCAGGGCGAAACGCGAGCACGCGGCAGTGTTGTCCCAACGTGGCGTTGCCGATTTGGGGCTGCTCGTGCGTGAACTGCTGGAAGCCATGGGGCTCATCGAGCGCGAAGTCGAAGATTCGCTGAGCGTTCACAATCGTGAGAGTCTGAGCATCGGCGGACCAAGCCATGGTTTCGATGAGCGTGTTCTCTGGGGTCGCGAACGAATGCTCGACATCACCCCAGGTGGTCTCAAGTACGCGGATCTCGCCGCTGACGAAGTGCACGGCGAGTCGACGACCATCCTGAGAGAAGCGCGTGGATACAGCACGGGAACTGGAGGGAGCCATCCACTTCAGGTGGCCGCTGGCGTCGTAGACGGCGAGGCCCTGATGGGGGTGGCCGATGGCGATCGATTGACGATCGCTCGAAATCGTGCGAACCCCACGCTCACTCTTGGTTACTGCTCGTGTCACGCGCTGCTTGGAGCCGACTTGCCAAAGTTCGATCGCCAAGGTGCGTTGAGCTGGTTCGCCCAGCACGAACAGACCGTCCGAGCAAATCACCGGGTCCCACATCTTGAGCGCCGTGCCGGGAGTCCAGATCAGCTCGGTGACCACGCCCGCCTCGTAGTGGTGCGCCATTGCGAATCCCGGGACCGGCGTTCCCAGTGCCGTACGTCGGGTCGCGCGTACCAAGAGCGTGCCGGCTTGGCGATCGTACGCTTCAACCACCGAGATCCCCGGTGACTCGGGAATGTCGGTGATCGTCTCCAGCTGCGCGCCAGTTGTGGCGTCATGAATCGACAGGCTGCGGCCGCGCTGCACACCGATGGTGCCATCGGGCATGAACGGAGTGATGGCTCGGATTTCTTCTTCGCCGCCAACCAACTCGCAGGCGTTGTTCAAGTCGGAACGGAGCACAAGATACGCCGCGGTCTTGTCTTCGCTCAGGAGCGCGAACCGGGTCGACGTGCCGCGGACGCACGTGCCTCCGGGCACGACTTGATTGACGACCAGGAGGGTCTCGGCGTGCGCGCGCGCATTCGTCGCGAGCAGGTTCCATTCGAACGCGCGGTGCGACGTCGGGCACCGCGACAGGTGTTCACGCACAGCTTCGAAGTCGCCCTGGGCGAGGGCGAGTCTGGCTGCCGCGATGTTCGCGTGGTAGGAACGCTGTTCGGCTACCTGTGCGTGGCGGATGGCATCAGCAGCGGCGACGTCTGCGCGGCCTTGAGCCTGCTTTGCACGCTGCTCTGCGCTGACCGCTTCGTCGCGTTGTTGCGCGAGCGACCAAGCGATGGCCAATGGGGTGCCGATCATGAACAGCACGCCCATTGCCAGTGCTGTCGCAAGCGTTGGGTGTCGTTGCGCCCAGCGGCGCGACCGCAAGACCGGGCCCATGCGGCGCGCGGCAACCGGCCGTCGGTCCAGGAACGCGCGGAGGTCCTCGCGGAGCGCGGTCATGGTCGCGTAGCGATGCTTTGGTTCGCGTGCGAAAGCCTTCAGGCAAACCGTCTCTGCGTCGACCGGAACCCCGGCGTTCAGCTCGCTTGGGGCGGGTTGCGAGCCAGCCAAGATCGCACTCTGCAGCTTCGCATTGCTTAGACCTTCGTACGGCAAGGACAGGGTCAGCGCTTCGAAGAGAACGACGCCGAGTCCGTAGACATCCGTCCGGACGTTGATCGATTCGAAGTCGGCCTCTATTTGCTCTGGCGCCATGTAGGGCAGCGAGCCCATCGCTGCCCCGGTGCGCGTGAGTCGGTCGTTGCCGCGCGGGAGCGCTAGCCCAAAGTCGACGAGCTGTACTTCGCCTTCCGCAGTCAGCAAGATGTTCGAGCTCTTGGCGTCGCGATGCAGGATGCCCCGTTCGTGTGCGTGGGCGAGGGCCGCAGCGACGCGGTAGGCGATCCGGAAGCACGTCTCGACCCAGCTCCCCGCGAACAGCTTCGGTAGTGGTGCTTGCGAAGCATGCTGGGCGGTGGCCGTGTCGGGTTCGTTGTTCGCTGTCTCTGCCGTTTCGTGTGGTTCGGGATCCGGGCAGTCAGACGATTGCCCCAGCCTCGCAGCGATCAGTTCGCTGTACGCATCACGTCCGGTGAGTTTGGCGGGGTCTTCATTGCCCAGTCGTTCGATCAACTCGCCCAGAGACAGGCCGTTGACGTACTTCATGGTGAAGTACGGGATGCCGTCCACGGTGCCGAAGTCGTGCACCGGAAGAATGTGCGGGTGCTCTAGCTTTGCGACGCTCTCGACTTCCCTTTGGAAGCGCTCCTTGGCGCCGGGGAAGAAGATCTCGTCGGGTCGCAGCAGCTTGAGCGCGACTTCGCGACCCAAGGCTTGCTGGGTCGCGAGGTAGACGACACCCATGCCGCCTTTCCCCAGCACGCGCAGCAGGCGGTAGTTGCCGAACTGCTCCGGGATTCTGGCTTCCGCGTCGAGCCTGTCGACTTTGACCATCCCAACCCGCTGCAGCAGGCGAAGTCGGTACAGCACCTGGGAGGCCAAGTCCGGATCGTCTTTGCAGACGTTCGCGATGATTTGGGTCTCGTCGCGGTCTTCCCCATCGGTGAGTTGATCCAGGCACTGCGCAACCAGTTCTTGGATGCGGTCGGCATCCGTCTGCGTGCCGGACGATGTCGGTGCGACGGGCTCATCGCGGTCGGGATCGGGCTTTGCCATCGGTGGTGGTGCTCGGCCGCCGAAGGAGGTCAGGGCGGGCTTTCGATGGGGGAGGATACCTCGCGCTTGAGGCGCGGGTAGGGGTCTCATCAGGGGGCGTTGATGCGCCTGACGGCTCGCCCTGGTCGGGTTGTCAGGACCGATCCGTCCGGGCTGACCTGTCTGGGGCCTTTCGCCCAAGCCGAAAACCTGGAGCGTGGGCTGCCTGAGGCGACTCAACCCTCGTTCGGGAGTTGCTCGCGATCCTATCCGAGCTCGCGCAGCAAGACCTCGACGGTGCGCTCGGCGGCCTTGCCGTCCCACAGCGGCGGGCGGCGTTCGTCACCGACGGTGCCCTGCATTACTTCGCGATACGCCCGCAGGATGCGGTCGGGATCGCGACCCACGAGGTGGTTCGTGCCGTGCGTGATGGTGATTGGGCGTTCGGTGTTGTCGCGAAGCGTCAGGCACGGCACGCCCATGATCGTGGTCTCTTCTTGGATGCCGCCGGAGTCCGTGAGGACAACCCGTGAGCGATCGACCAAGTGCACGAAGTCGAGATAGCCAACGGGCGGCAGCAGCTTCAGGCGCTTCATGGCGCGCACGCGTGCGGCGAATGGTTCGGCTTCGAGCTTGGCCGCGGTCCGCGGATGAATGGGGAACACGACGTCGAGGTCTTCTTGGACGACGTCGAACACATCCAGCAACTTGGTCATCACCTCGGGATCGTCCACGTTCGCGGGACGATGCAGGGTGACGACGGCGTAGCCCCGTTCGGTCAGGTCATGATCGCGAAGCACGCTCGATTCGTTGGCGCGTTCGCGATTGGCGAGAAGTGTGTCGACCATCACGTTGCCCGTCAGAAAGACGCGCTCACTGGCAACTCCTTCGCGTTGCAAGTTATCCACGCCACTCTGTTCGGTGCAGAACAGCAGGTCGCTGATCGAGTCCGTCAACACGCGGTTGATCTCTTCGGGCATCGTGCGGTCGAAGCTTCGCAAGCCGGCTTCGACATGGATGAGGCGAATGCCGAGCTTCGATGCGACGAGCCCGCAGGCGATGGTGGAGTTCACATCGCCGACCACGAGCACTGCGTCCGGCCGTTCCGCTTCGACGACTTCTTCGAACGCGACCATGATGGCTGCGGTCTGCTTGGCGTGGGTGGCCGACCCGACCTCTAGGTTGATGTCGGGATTCGGGATGCCCAGCTCATCAAAGAAGAGGTGGCTCATCCGCTTGTCGTAGTGCTGGCCGGTGTGGACGAGCTTTGGCTCGAGGTTCGCACCAGCTTCGCGAGCTGCGTGGTACGCGCGATAGATAGGCGCCATCTTCATGAAGTTGGGGCGCGCGCCGACGACGTTGAGGATCTTCATGGTTTAGCGTTCTTTATCGGCGCATGCCGCCGGGTGACCGTTCACGAACTGGCAGCACCATTCCCATGGGCCTGTGGTGGAGTCTCGGCGTTGATCTGAAAGCGCGCGGCAACCTGCGGCACAGTCTGGCAGCCTTCCAGACTCTCGCCCATGATCCAGAGTCCTTCACCGCGCATGAACACGTAGCCGTCGAAGCTATCCGTGCGCGCTGAGATGCGTATTCCCCAGCGGTCGTCGAGGCTCACGAGCCGCCAGAGTTCGGCGAGGACGTCGAGGGTCACGGGTAAAGGGTCGTCGAGTTCGACCTGGTGATGGTGCCGAGACTCCGTCCACTGATCGTCGACGACGTAGAAAATGTCCTCGGTTTGCTCGCCAGCCGTGCCCCAGGCGTACTCCCTTCCCTGGGAGAACTCGTGCCCCCAGCTTGGCCCGGCAGGCGCGTGCCTGCGCAGCGCCATCGTGATTTGGGTGCGGCGGTACTCGAACTCGCTGATGTCGACGCACTCCCACTCTTCCAGTTCGTCGTCCGGGAAGTCGTCTTGCTCGCGGCAGAAAATCACGGGTAGCCCGCGGAATTCCGAGAGCCTCAGCTCTGACAGCAGGTGTTCGAGAAACAGCGAACCGTTGACGCCCAGCCATTCCCTCCACGCGTAGGCTTCTTCCACCGCCGGATCGATGCCTAGCTCGCGCTCTTGTCCGCCAAGAAACGGCGACAATCCGGCGAAGTCGGAGCCCGGGCAGCCTAGCTCGCTGAACCGGGAAACGAAGTCTTCGAAGCTCGCAGCCAGCTCGAACCCGTGTCCGGCGCCGCCGTCCTTCGCAACGAAGACGACCGGCGCGTCTTCTTCGCGGTGCACATCGAGGGCCAAGAGGTCGCCGTCCGGGAACTTGTGGAACGTGAGGAAGCCGTCGGCGAGCAGGCTCGGCTCACTCTCCAGCAGCCGCTGAAGATTCCACGAGATGCCGCCGCCTTGGACCTTTGCGAGGGCCTCGGGAAGCGGGTGATCGCTCGAATCCGTGGGCAGCGTGTAGCGCATCCGCACGCACGCCGAAAACTCTGCGAGGGTCCAGCGCAGGGAGTCGGGAAGCATGAAGCCGAGCTGTTGCTCTACGGCCCGAATCTCGGAGTCCGGTGCCGGCGCCTGGACCAGCAGCGGGTCTGCGGATCCGCCAAGCCGCCGGCAGTGAACCAGGGCTTCTTCCCAATGCAGTCGCCACTCGATGGGATTCATGAACCCCGAATCATGCAACCGATTCGGCGGAGGGAGAAGCGCGGTCTCCGGGCCCTTGGCGGAATCCGTCCGGCTACAAGGTGCTCGGGTCGAGCAGTTGCCTTAGGCGGCGCAGTCCTCTGCGGGTGTGGCTCTTGACCGTGCCGAGCGGCAGTTCGGTTTCGTCGGCAATCTGGCGCTGCGATTGTCCGTCGCTGCACGCCCGAACGAGCACACGGCGCTGTTCGGGTCGCAGGCGATCCAGGACTCCGTCGATCCGCTCCTCAAGCTCGCGTTGTTCCATGAACTCCGATGGATCGCCGCCCTTGCCAGGCATCAGGTTCAGGTCGCTGCGCAGCACGGTCCGGTTGCGGCGCATGCGGCGTCGCAAGCGATCCACCAGTCGTCGATGGGTCAGCGTGACCACAAAGGCGGTTTGGGTGCCTCGGGCGGGGTCGAATCGATCGGCGTCCTGCCAGAGGCTCACGTACACCTCTTGGACGGCTTCTTCGATCTCACCGGCATCTTGGGAATACCGACGCGCGAGTCGCCGAACCACCGGGCCGAATTGCTGGATGCACGCCTCGACCGCGTGCGGGTCGCCCGCAGCGAGTCGTTCCAGCAGGGTCCGTTCACCCACTTCGGGTGGGGGTGACTGATCCACCGCCGTCGTTGGGCAATTCTCGGTGTTGCGGTGAGGTTCGATTCGAGTGGTCATCAGCGGCGTCTTGAGGCCGGCTGGCGCGATGACAGCGTAGCAGCAGAGAAACTGGAATCGCCGATCCGGGAAAATAAACTGGTGTATCTCCGGCCAGGCGCCCGTTCCGCGACGAGTCAGGAGCGCTCCACGCCCCCGGAGCACCGGCCAACCGGCACCGGCGAAAAGAAGATCGGACCCCACCCCACATCTCGCGCCAGCCTGTTCGCAGCGGCGTGCCTGGAGCACGGAGCCCAAGGCTACGTGGCGGCCCTTCGTGATGAGGGCGCCCTGGGGATGCTGACCCAGCCGTGCCCGATGGAGTACACCCTCCGGCACCTTGCGGCTGCGCTGCGCTTTTCGCTGCCCTCGCTGTTTCTCGAGCATGTGGCCTGGCAAGCGCACGCGCTCCAGGCCCGGGGCGGGCAACCGTCGAAGTTCCATGCAGAGCTCGAGCGAGTCGCAGTCGTGTTGGATGCGCGGCTGCCATCGACCGCTGCCGAGCCGGTGCAGCAGCACCTCCGCGAAGCGCTCCAGCTGATCCGTGATCGGATGGAGGGCGACGTCGACGTTGGCTGCCCGCAACTGCACCACCCGCTGGCTCGTGCGCTATACGCTTCGGCGCAATCAGGCGATGCGC
>CBESZZ010000087.1:0-9957 GCA_965534055.1 uncultured bacterium
ACGTGTTCCCAGACGCCGTCGAGGCGGTGCTCGCTTCGGCAGATCGCGAGTCCTTTGACCGTCGCGTCGAACCGCTGCTGCATCAGCTCCGTGGACTCCACCGGCTTCCGCAACAGCTGCACGTGCGCATGGTCGACGACGAACAAACTCAGCGGGTGTTCTTGTCGGACTTCAACCGAATGCTGCAGAACGACGCCGCGTTGTTCCATGGCGTGGAAGTCGTGCATCTCGATGATCAAGCCACTCTCTGCCAAATGGGTGTGCCGATGATGGGCTTGCCAGTCTTCTTCCGGCATGCATCGCAAACCTTTGCGCCGGCTCCGGAGTCGAACTACGACCCCTGCGCCAACAACTTCTCGAACGTCATTGGACCGCAGGACTCACAGTTGCAACTGTGCACTGTCCCGGTCTCGGTGAACTTCGTGCCGATCGACAGTGGCTCGGACCAAGCCCAGCCATCCGACTCGAAAGATCGCTGATCGCGAAGTAACAGTACTGGATGGGAATGATTCGCCTCACTTTCCAAGTCAACGGCTCGAAGTGATTCGAGTGTGGGATACACCGCTCGCCGGATCGATCCCGCACCAGCTTGCAGCGGATGACGGCGATCGTAGAGCTTGGTCGTCTGCGAGCTCGCATGCGCAGCCATCTGCTGCGCCTTGTCGAGCTGCCCGTCGTTTGACAGATACGCCAACCACGAATCCGTGGCGAGAGTCAAAGTAGGCCACGGACCCCTTGGACGAACACCTCTACCTTGAGAAGTAGTCGAGGAGTCGGTCATAGTGACCTCTCCGGAGCTTTTCGAATGGTTCATACGCTGCATACGCTCGGTCCAGGTCTTCGTAGTCGTGCAGTCGCAGAGCGAACGAAGGGGCTCCCTCTCCTCGAGACACTTCCCAAATCACCGGTAAGGCACTGCGAGAAGGGCGCTCGCTTCCCGGATTCACGCCGGTAGCCATGGCCAGGCGGGCCTTTTCACTTGCCAAGCTCGCAAACGGCAAATACACGGCCATTAGCTTCTCGCGAAACTCGTCATACTCACGGAGCAGTCTTTCCGCATTCGCCGGGTTGATTGGTGGAGGATCAACCCAATGCTCGAGCTGCCCTTCCCGTCTCAAATCGGCGGTGGCCTCATACCACACGCTCTCGACCTGTCGTCGCGTTGCTTCTGACAACACAAGCCTCAGGTCTCGAGCATCGTGAAGCTTTTCAGCGACCGCGCCCACTTCGTCACGCTTGCTCGCTTGCTCGGAGCTGGTGTCGAGGACCGAGACCGGTGACTCAGCAACTCCTTCACCACCGAACTGTGGATCCTCTGGCGGGCCGGTGTTATCACTCGGAAACCACCAAACCAAACTAACAGCGACCGCCCCAATCAAGGCGAGGACCAAACTCCCAACGCGTAAGGGCTTACTGTCAAGCCACGTCATGGTTGCCGCTACTGATTCTGCAACGGACTTCCGTTGTGCGTCACAGGATTTGAAAGGCGCGATTTTGCGATTCCACCTTCGCCATGCTCCCCCGGAACAATGGGGTTGCCCGCTGCTTGGCCTGCGCCAGAGCCCTGCACAACAACGCCACCGCTACCGCTTGAGTTCGTGCCTCTAGAGCCTTCAGAATCACCTCCCTTGCCGCCGAGTGCTGAATTCGAGAGTGGGTCGCCACCTTCGCCGCCTACGCCAGAACCAGTAGAACCTGGGCATGTCGTCTTGCCGCTTCCCTTTCCACCATCAGGCTTGCAGTCGCCATAGTCGCAAAGGAAGCTGTTTCCGCCATTGCCACCCAGCCCGAATGCGTCACCGCCCTTGGGGTTGCCACTTGAACTGCCACTTGAACTGCTACGCGCTGAACCGTCCCCGCCCTTACCGTCGCCAATTCCTCCTGGCTGTATTCCACCTTCGCCACCAATTGCAACCGAGGCTCCTCCAGACTTCGAGTTGGTTGCTTTAGCATTCTTACCATCTCTGCCGGTTCCGCCGTTGCCGCCAATTGCGATCACAATGTCTGCGGAACCAGAGGCGTTGGCGGGGGCGCCAGAAGTTTCCCCGTCACGCCCGAGCTTGATTTTTACAGTTAGATCCTCGCCGCCGATTGGGCAGATCACTGTTGGGCCGTCGTATTCCTCTGTCGGGTTGCCTTCGCCGTCCGGGCATTCTAACAGGCAATCACGCAAAGCCTTTTCTGCCGCCAACAAAGCGTCGGCATCCAGTGTTGACGAAAGAGAGACCTTTCCATCTTCACCCTTCGTCGTACCGAGCGCATTCACGAACGAGCAAATGCAGTCAATGACGCATTGAGAAGGACCTCCGGGAGGCTCTTCCTCCGAGGTTGCGGAAGCCGTTCCAATCACTTCTGGGAACCCAAAGCCACTTACCGAAACGCGGTAGTCGATTCTTTGCCCTGGACGCAAGCGTGCGCGACCTACATCCAGTTCAAACACATCAAGCCGTTCTCCACGAGTCCCCGCAAGGCTCAACTCGTTGAAGGGAGTGCGAGCGGTAGGCAAGACAGCGTGTGTGATGTCTCGTCCATCTGCAAACACGTGGATCACTACGCGCGCAACCTCATACCGTCTGAAGTTGCGTATGAACACGGGAACAACTTCTGGCGAACCCCTTCGACTGAGCCACACCGTCTCGTTCGAGCCAATCTCTACCGCTCGCGGTGAACGCTGCGCTTGGAGGCCGCTTCCAAGAAACTGCACGAGCAGCAATGCTGTTGTGAAAAAGGCGGTGCGACGTCTTGTGGCTTTCATCCTCGTCTCTCCTTCGTTCCCCGTCCAATCCCGGATTCACTTTTCTGCAGGCCGCGGAAGTTATCCGAAGCGACTGTCGGTTTGCCCTCTCTCAATCGAGAATCGGCAGATTTTCGAAGATGGGCTTTTCTTCGGGCCGAAACTCTTGCTCTCCTGGGTTCGCTATCGACCATGTCAGCGGATGAACTTGCGAGCTTTGGTCGATGACCATGGCATTCTTCAGGCGGGTGCCGTGATGCTGCACTACCCAGTTCCGCCCTACTTCTGACCGTCGATGACGACCGCCGGCGAAGTTTTGCACCGGCAGCGAAGCGAGCGAGGGTGCCGGATGTCTAGCGCACCGAAAGCACAGCTCTTCTGCCCACAGCTTAACAGCCTGGGCGAAAACGTGCGATCATGTACGGAGCTAGGTACAAAACGCCGAAGGAGGCCCAAATGGTCTGGAGCTCTTCGATCGTGTAGAGCGGTCGCCAGTTGTCGCTGTCCTTTCGAGCCCACCGTCGGCGCTCTGCTGCCTCGTGAGCGGCGAAGTAGACCAAGCAGTGAAGAGATGAGGCTGAAGCCGCAAGAAGCGTCGCTGCTTGCTGACGAGCCAACTCTTTCGACGCAGCCTCCCCACAAGGTCGCGCGCAATGCCGTGCAGCGTGTTGATGGGCTGCAATACCTTGGTTTCCGCTGCGTCAGCAACCGCTGTCACAACATGGCGCTCTCGCCCAGATAGACACCGTTCGATCAAGCCGCGGTAGACGAGCTTGGCATCCGTGTGCACTTCGACGTGAGGCAGATCCTGCGTGAGGTACCGCAACCGCCGAAACACGCGCTGCAACGCCGACCGAGATCTGTCCTGTCGCGGCCCGAATTGCCTCTGAGCACTGGCAATCGCCCGACGGCGGGAAGGCGTCATCGGCCCTCTAGGCCGAAGCGTCGCCACGTCCGTGGCAACCACAAACAGCGACCGTGACTCAATAAGAAACGGGACGGCCACGGGCAACGTCGCTCGGATGCCTTCGAACGTCTCCAATTCATCCACCATGAACCGCGAGCCGCAGGGGAACTGGCGGGTCAGGTTGCGGTTCAGCAAACGCAGGTGCTTCGATACCTTGCGTGCCTTCAGTTCGACGCATCGCCGCGACAGGACAAGAACGCGCCCGGTCTGCCGTAGCCCAAGACCTGACGCAAGAAGCTTGAACAACAACACGTTGAGGTGCGGCTTGTTGTCGCAGTAGTCCATGCGAAACGTCTGCCGCGAGAACCCGCGCCCGCACCGGCGACACCTGAACCGCGGCACCGGATGCGCGCGGCACTTGGGGCGATAGAACCCCTTGCACACAAAGAACCGGGTGTAGCACGCAGGTTCGAGATGGGCCTCGCAGTCGATGTGCGGGCAACGTGGTGGATGAAACATGAGTAGCGGCGCTCGGGCTTCCAACAGCCCCTCCGCTCATGCTGTGTGCACCAACCTGACTCAGGTAACCGATCGAAACCCGGAACCACGGTCAGGCGGCGCATCATTCCCATCCAGTCTCTTAGTCGACAATGGTGGTGTGCACCGTGCCGCTAAGACGCGCATCGCCAGGCGCAGTGAACAGCGCCTGCGCATACAGCGTGAGACCGCGCAGCGATCGATCTTGAGGGATCTGCACCGCGAAACTTGAACTGCCACCGCCGAGCGTAAGCTGAACCGGGAAGACCGCGGTCACCGACAGGTCCAACCCAAGCGTGCCAAAGTCGCCCAACGGCACACGCGCAGCGACCGGAGAAATTCCGATGAGCGCTGAACTGGGAGCCGAAAGCCCCATGGTGGAAACTTGCAGATCCAACGTTCCACCAACACGCGTCAAACGGCTCGCGCGCAACTGTGCTTCGTGGTTCCAATAACGGATGGCGAACTGACGTTGCGTGTGTCGGTTCTCAACAAAGACAATCACATCGCCATCCGAGTCACCCTCAAGATCGATCGGCAGCAGGAGAACCGCTTGGCTTCCAATCGGCCGTCCGGTTTCAATTCGCCTCGACACATCACTGAAGTTGTTGGCGCCGTCGTTGACGTGCAGGCTCAACCAGCCGGTCGAGCGTTGGAGACTCCACAGATCTTGATCCCCATCACCGTCTACGTCGTCCGGTGCGATTTCGAAACCGCCGACGCCGTTTAGGCTCTTCTGCGCGAAGCTCCCAGCGCCGTTGTTGATGAAGAGCCGCGTTGCATCGTCGGTGAGATCCAGATCGCCATCTCCATCCATGTCGATCGTGCTCAACGAATACACGGTTCCGAATGGCACGAGGGCTACGGAGTTCGCAAAGACACCCGCACCAAGGTTCGTGTAGGTCTGACTCGTCCCGGGCCAAGTGCGTCCAACCGCGAGGTCTTGGTCTCCGTCGCTGTCGAAATCACCACTCGCCAATGCTGAGACTCGGTTCGGATCGATCCCGTGAGTCGTAACGTTTGAACTGGCCATCTGTCCTGTGCCGTCGTTGATCATCACGCGGGCCGTATGAGGCTGACCGTAGACGCCCGCGGCCATCACAACGTCCTGGTCGCCATCGCCGTCCAGATCGATCGCTGTAGCTGCACTCACGAACTCTTGTCCGAACACGAGCGAGGCGCCGGCGGTGAAAGTGCCAAGACCGTCGTTCAACCAAAGCGACTTCCCACCCAACAGATCGAGATCACCATCCCCGTCGAAGTCACCCGAGGTGACGTGGTCTGGTGCATCCCCGAACGGGTAGAGCTCGCGAACGAAGTCCCCACCGCCAGTGTTGCGATGCAGACCGATCCCCGAACTAAGGATGTCGTCGTCACCATCGCCGTCGAAGTCCGCGACGAGTCGATTGAAGGCACGTCCCACGACCAGCCCACCGCCAACAGTCGCGTTGTGCCAACCACCGTGACCGTCGTTGTAGAGAACCTCGGCCGGAGTCGACACAGACGACTCGGAATCATTTGCGACGAGGTCGTTGTCGCCGTCACCGTCCAAGTCAGCGACCACCAACCCGAACACCCGACGATAGTTGCTTCCCAGTGGCACGGCTTGCGCGATCGAAATGTTCATGCTGCCATCGTTGCGCCACCAGGACGGAACTTCGCCAGGCAACGGCGAACTCGGGCTGATCACGAAATCCAGCACCTGGTCACCATCAAAGTCCGCGGCCGCGGCGATGACCCAGTTGTGCCGGTTCGATTGCTGCAGAATGCTCGGCAGCGATGAGAAATTGCCATCCTTGTTCAGCTGGACACGACCATCGGCAAACAATAGATCTAGATCGCCGTCCCGATCGAGGTCCAACGCGAACGGAGACTCGCCGTAGTTGAACTGCGCTTGCGCCCCTCGGTCTAGAACAAAGAACCCGCGACCATCGTTGCGGTGAAGCCCGTTGCTGTTGATGAAGTCGATGTCTCCATCGCCGTCGAAGTCCTCCATCAGCGACACTTGGCCGATCGAAAACCGCTCGGTGATGACCTGTGAAGCGGTGACATCAGCAAACACACCGTTGCCATCATTCTTGAGCAGCAAGCCGCCAGGCATGGTGAAGTCGAGGTCACCGTCGCCGTCGATGTCACCGAAAGTCGGGTTGCCGAAGAACGGCACCACGTTGGGCAGGTGTGACGAAGTGAAATCGATGAAGGCGCCCGCACCGTCGTTGAAAGCCAAGCGCAAGGTGCTGCCCGTAAACAGGACATCCAGGTCTCCGTCCCCATCCACATCAACAAAGACCGGAGGGCTGAACACATTCGTCGCCTGAGTCAACGTGGTTGGCCATTCGTCGAAGTGTGTGCCTCGATTGACGAAAAACCTGGGACCGGCAAATGCCAGGTCGACCAGGCCATCCCCGTTGAAGTCGCCCGCAGCGGGTCGATACAGGGTTTCGAGCGGGTTCTGGTTCAACACGTCCTTGGTGAGGCCCATCTGGTACTGCTGGGCTGAGGCAAGAGACGCGAGCAGGGCCGCGAGGGACATTGTGGTGAGCGTTTTCATCGATACATCGACCGTTTCCGTGGAATTGTAGGCGCCCGAGGCACGGAAGGATCCGCACACCCAGCGGCGCAGCAGGGGGTTCTGGAAGGAAAGGACGAAAGAGGGCCCGTCGTGACCGAGTTTTCGCCCTTTGACCAGGCCCCTAGGGCGCCCAGCGCGTCAGGACGACATCGCCCTCATCCAGGCATCCGAACGTGCGAAGGTTCGGCGCAATCGCAACCGCAGGGATCGCTGTGGAGTGCAGGAGCGCGCCGTCCAGTCCAGCGACCACTGTGCCTCGGCCAGGCGAACTCGCGATGAACACCTGAGACGCAACATCAAATTCGAGTTCCCCGTGGGCCTCGCCCGAATCGGTGAGCGCGAGATACTCAAACTTGATGCGCTGCGTGATCTCCTTCGTGTGAATGTCCTGAAACACGAGCTCTGTGGGCGCATCCGCGGCCACGTCGTCCTCGCCGGACTCTCGCGCGTTGTACGCCCACGCAATGGTCGATGCATCGACGAAGGCACACGGCCGATCCCAGTTGTAGCCGCTGTTCTCAAGCTGGTGCAGCGACTCGCCAGTCGATTCAAACCCGGTCAAGAACCCCTCGACACTCCATCGCATGATGCAATCCCAAGGTTGCCACACCCAACCGTTGCTCAAGAAGTGCCGATGGTCCGGAGCCATGTGCAGCTTGCTGTGGAAGTAGTCCAAGTAGTTCACGCCCTCGTCATCACCCTTCCCGTGCTTCATTTCGCGCTCGGTGAGGCATTCTTCGGTTTCCAGATTCGTGATGTCTAGCCGGTTCCAATCCGTTGCGTGCAGGAGCATTGCCTGCCCATTCCGCTCGAGAAACGCGAGGGGGAACGTGCAGTTCTTGACGCGATAGTCCCCGCGACGGAGCGACAGTCGCCAATTCGGACGGGAGAGATCCACCACCACACCGTGGGTACCATGAACGTTGCACACCGCAATGAACTGTTCGTGAGCGGCAATCTCTAGCTGCGCGGTCCAGTCAATCGATTGTGGGGCAGTATCCGCATCGGCACTGGTCGATTCAGCACTGGTTGCTTCAGCCTTGTCCGAGTCCAACTCAAAGAGCATCCCTCCAGATACTTCAGCGCTCTCGGACACCCGCTCAACGTCTCGAACGTGCAGTCTACCTTTCGCGTCAACCACGATGAGCCAAGTGATTTCGCGCCAACGCGTGAGGTGGATCCGGAGGATCGGCGCAGAGGTCAACGCGGAGGATGGGATCCGCTGTTCTTCGATTTGCATGGGCCCGCAGCGTAGATGCGCTGCGAATTGTTCGCAGCCACAAGCAGGAGATCGCCCCTCCTTGTCCTTGGTGGTGAGTCGGTTCCAGCAACGGCAGCCTTCGACCGCTACGTTCGCTGGCAGCCACTCTCGAGGCGAGAATTGAAATGAACCAAACCACCACAAGTGCACGTCGAGCGACGGTTTCCACAACGAACTGCTGGCTCGCCCTCGTCACCGTTCTGGGGATCGCATCGCTGCATGGGGCCGCGGTCGCCCAGAGGCAAATAGGCGAGCGCTCGACAAAGGCAGGCGAACTGGCACACATCCCAGGCGGCCTCGTCCTCGCCGCACCAGGTGCGCTTTCAGCCGCAGCGCGATCCGCGTTCGTGCAACTCGCCGAGGGAGGAACCGGACGGATCGTCGTACTTTCCGAGTCGAAAGAGCAAGCACCGCCCACGGACTGGTTGGGGGAAGGGAGCCACGGTGTGCAGCGATTCGAGATCAAACGCATAAACGACCTCACGAAGCCAAGCACGCTCACAGTGCTTCTCGCAGCCAACGGCATTTGGCTCAATGCGCTTCCGAAAGATGTCGCCACTGCTCCGCTCATGCGCTCCTTACTCGTCAGCGCGATGGAACGAGGCGCCGCGATCGGCGCAGCAGGCAACACGGCGAATTTGCTCACGGGCATTCCTGGCGTTGACGCCAGCCGCATGTGCCTGGCGCCGCGCTTGCAGCTGGTGTTTGGATCGCATGACTCAGAAACCAAACGAACGCACCAGCAAGTCGACGAGATAACACCGGCGCACATCGCTGCCACCATGCCCAAGGGAGCTGCGATCGCCGTGTATGGAGGGCGCCGGGTCGCGCTGCTCGGAACCGGTGAGGTCACCTTCTCGATCCTGCGCCAAAACAAAAGTTCGGCCCACGAACGGGTACTCGCCTGCCAGAGCAGTCGGGACATGGGCGATCCACTCGACTACCAGCTCGATCTCCTGTCGTGGATTCGTCGCGCTCAAGCAGCCGAGCGACCCCCGTGTCCACCCGCGCAACCCGCTGCGCCACGTCTGGACAAAGGAACCCTGATTGTCCAAGGCGGAGGAGGAGTCACCGAGGACACCTGGCGACGATTCATCGAGCTCGCGGGAGGAACGGACGCCCAATCTGTCTGCATCCCGAGTGCCGGCAACATGGACAACGACGCAGAGCCTTCGTCCCACAGTGCGCGAAACCTCGAGCAACTGAACTGTTCAAGTGTCCGGACGGTGCACGTGGCACGACGCGCTCAAGCAGAACACGATGGCAAGCTCATCGAGGCAATCGATTCCGCCAATGCGGTGTGGATCGATGGCGGACGGACCTTTCGATTCATGGATCGCTTCGGCAAGACCGAAGCTGGTCGCACCCTTGCCCGCGCCCTTGAACGCGGCGGAGTGGTTGGCGGAAGCTCCGCCGGCTGCCAAGTCGTGGGTGATTTCCTTGTTCGCGGAGATCCCCGCTCCAACAGGGTCCTCACAGATCCTGGTTACCTGGCTGGGCTGGGTCTGATCCAAGGCGTCGCGTTCGATGCCCATTTTCGCGAACGCGGCCGCGAAACGCAGTTTGGCCAGCTGATCGCCAAGTATCCCCAGATGCTTGGCATCGGTGTGGATGCTGAGACCGCTCTGCTGATCCAGGGTACGAAGGCGGAAGTGCTCGGACTGAACGGCGTCAACGTGTTCGACCGTCGCGATGGTCGCACGGCGCCCGAAAAAGGCACCAAACATGAGTCGGGCGACCGCTTCGATCCGCTCACGGGACGCGCCAACACCAAGAAGCGTTAGTGAGGCCTCGCCAAATTTCACGATAGTCACGGGACGCCTCATCATCGCGCGAGGTGGCTTCGGAGCCTCGGAGCTGCGGTGCGCGCGGATGATTGGATCTCTTGCTGCATGGGCGCGCAGCGCAGAATCGCTCCGGAACCTCACCTGCCAAGGGCATGAGAA